>JANNGV010000508.1:0-23486 GCA_031404055.1 Chloracidobacterium sp. | reverse complement strand
CGGCTTACAATCTCAATAGTTAGAATAGCGTGTGGATAAATGGTATTGTTTAATGTGCGGATCTTTTCCTGCGGGAAACACAACGAAGCGAAGAGCAATAGAAAACATATACAGGGAATAATTCCGAATTGTAGTTTCATTTTTCTCCTTTTGGTCTCAGGCGAGCCGAATTGGTTCCCAAAAAAGTTGTTCGGTCTTCAGAAAGCCAAGCAACCGTGAAAAAGTACCACAGCAACGTGTTTTGGGCGGGGTAACAATTGCACGGTACGCCGTTGTTCGGGCAAAGTCAATGTCTTTTTTGGCCTAGTTCCTGATCGCTGTAACATGCTCGTAATCACGAGGGGTTCCAGGAGACTACGCTCCGATTTCCTTGGTTCAAGGACGCCCACCGAAACGGCCCGCCGCTAATCGTTTTTCTTCTGTCGCAACTTGTGCGAGCGGAAATCGTTAAATTACACTTGCACCCATGGCTGAAGAAGAATTAAAGAAAACTCCTCTCAATCATGCTCATCGCGAACTAGGCGGCAAGATGGTCGATTTTGGCGGCTGGGATATGCCGGTTCAATACACGGCGGGCGTGATCGAAGAACATCTGCGTACGCGGACCGCCGCTGGCCTCTTTGACGTTTCGCACATGGGCGAGATCTGGGTCGAAGAAATTGACGCGGTTGCGTTTGTAAACCGGCTGACGACGAACGATGTGACGAAGCTGGTCGATGGCCAGGCCCATTACTCGGCGTTTACGAACGAAAAAGGCGGCGTGGTCGACGATCTGCTTGTCTATCGTTTCGATCAAAACAAGCTACTGTTGGTGGTTAACGCGGGGACGACCGATAAAGACTGGTCATGGATCACTTCGCACAAAAAGGATGATGAGGACATTGCCCTGACAAACGCCAGCTCGGACTATTGTCAGATCGCCGTTCAAGGGCCAAAAGCGGTCGGCATTTTGCAGAAGCTTACTGAAACAAATCTTGATGAGATCAAATATTATTGGTTCACAACCGGCCACATTGACGGCGTGGAGGCGATAATTTCGCGAACGGGTTACACCGGTGAGGACGGTTTTGAAGTTTACGCCGATGCGAAGTTTGCGGTTCAGCTTTGGAACAAACTGCTTGAAACCGGAAAATATGGCGACGCCGACGGCATTCTGCCCGCCGGTTTAGCGGCACGAAATACGCTGCGGCTCGAATCCGCGATGTCGCTTTACGGCCACGAGCTGGATGACGACATCACGCCGCTCGAAGCCGGGCTTGGGTGGATCACAAAGCTGCAGAAAGGCAATTTTACGGGCCGCGACACACTCGCCGCGCTGAAGGAAAAAGGTCTTTCGCGAAAACTTGTCGGATTCGAAATGACCGACCGCGGTATCGCCCGCGACGGTTTTGATATCTATATAAACGACAAGAAAGTTGGTTACGTAACGTCAGCCAGCCCTGCACCCTTCCTGAAAAAGAATATCGGCCTCGCTTTTTTGCCGATCGAGTTTGCAAATATCGGTCAAGAAATTAAAATTGATGTACGCGGAAAACATCTGGCGGCTGAAGTTGTATCGACACCGTTCTACCGGCGTCAAAAATAAAATATTGCAGAGAATTTAACAGAAAAATATGTCAAACATTCCGGAAAATTTACGTTACAGCAAAGATCATGAATGGGTTTTGGTAGACGGTGATGTAGCCAGCATCGGCATCACGGATTACGCCCAGCATTCGCTGGGAGACGTGGTTTACATCGATCTGCCGCGGGTCGGCGATAAGCTGGGTTCCCATGAATCTTTCGGTTCGGTTGAATCCGTCAAAGCCGTTTCCGAGATATTTACTCCGGTTGCCGGCGAAATTGTCGAGGTAAATGACGGACTGAACGATACTCCCGAAAAGGTAAATAATGACCCATATGGCGAGGCGTGGTTCATCAAGGTCAAAATGGACAAGCCGGGCGACGCCGATGCGATGCTTTCGGGCGAAGAATACGAAGAATACCTGTCTGCAAACGGATAACTGAAAATTGAGAATTTAAAACTTTTTTCTTACATTGTCCATTTTCCATTGTGCACTTTCAATTAAATGAGATATATCCCAAATTCCCCGGAAGAGCGTCTTGAAATGCTCGAAGCGGTCGGACTAAGTTCCCCGGACGAGCTTTTTCGCTCCATTCCCAAGGATGTTCAGTTAAATCGGTCGCTTGACATAATCGATCCGCTCGCCGAATCCGAAGTGATCGCGGTGATGGAAGGATTTGCGGCCAATAATACCGCGGCGTCCAAGCCTTCGTTTCTCGGCGCGGGCGTCTATTCGCACTTTTCGCCGACCGTCGTCGATCATCTGATTCAGCGGTCCGAATTCTTTACTTCTTACACGCCGTATCAGCCTGAAATATCGCAGGGAACTCTGCAATACATCTTCGAATTCCAGACGCTTATTTGCCAGTTGACCGGGATGGAAGTGGCGAACGCGTCGATGTACGATGGGTCGACCGCGATGGCCGAAGCCTATCTGATGGCGCAGCGCGTAACGCGGCGGAACAAGATCGTCGTCGCCGACAGCGTGCATCCGGAATACCGCGAAGTCGCTCGGACCTACACGCAGCACGGCGAAGCGAACATCGTAACGGCGGGATTTAACGAAAAAACCGGACGCGTAGCCGATCTATCAGCTCTCGATGACACAACGGCGGCGCTTGTTGTGCAGTCGCCGAATTTCTTTGGCTGCATTGAAAACCTCGAACGGCTGGCCAGTGCTGCCCACGCGGTAGGAGCATTATTGATCGTCGTCGTAACTGAAGCGATCTCGTTCGGACTGCTCAAATCACCCGGCGAATGCGGTGCCGACATCGTCGTCGGCGAAGGTCAGTCGTTTGGAATACCGATGAGCTTCGGCGGCCCGCATCTCGGCCTCTTTGCAACCCAGGAAAAATTCGTCCGTCAAATGCCGGGCCGTCTCTGCGGCGTCGCTTATGACAAAAATGGCAGCCGCGGTTTTGTGTTAACTCTGTCTACCCGCGAACAACACATCCGCCGCGAAAAAGCGACCTCGAACATCTGCACAAACCAAGGGTTGATTGCCCTTGCCGCGACCATTTACATGGAAACGATGGGCAAGAAAGGCTTGCAGGAAGTGGCAATGCAAAATGCTCAGAAAGCAGCCTACGCAGCAAAGAAAATTGCTGAGATCGATGGCTTTGAAATCGCGTTTTCGGCACCGACGTTTAATGAATTTGTCGTTCGAGCCTCTAAACCTGCGGAAGAAATTCTTGCTAAGCTTCGTGAAGAAAACGGGATCGTTGGCGGACTCGCATTATCGAGATATTATTCCGACCGCTCGAACGAGTTCTTGGTCTGCGTGACCGAGACGATGAAGAAAGAACAGATCGAGAGTTTGACCGAAGGTCTTCGCTCTATATCATAAGTTCATGCTGTATGATTTTTTTAAGTCGTTGTCCGACGTTGAATGGGTTTTTCTCGCTATTCTACTTTGCGTAGGCATCACCATTCTATTTGCGATCCCAGTGATTATTATTCTCTGGAAATTTGCAGCAAAAAGATGTCCTTTTTGCGGCAAGCGAATTAATAAGAGTGCAATTGCTTGTCGTTTTTGCGGGAGAGATTTGCCAAATCCTGTAAAATAACTCAGAGGTAGTTCCATGGTTCAAAATGCCAATATTCTAATCGAAATGCCGATCCCGGCTAGGAAGATCAAATTGCCGAAAGGCGTTAACGACCGCCTGCAGAAACTGCTCGACCAACAGGATCGCGGTGAAAAACTAACAGCCGCGGAAAAACGGGAAGCTGACGGTCTGGTTGAATTGGCAGAATTGCTTTCGCTGATGCGTCTTCGTTCGGAGCGAGTCGCACGGAATTCATAAAGATGAGCCACATTCCGCTCTTTTTGCGAAAGCTTGTAATCCGCCGAGCGAATCACCGCTGTGAATATTGCCATTTATCGCAAATAGGGCAGGAAGCCTCGTTTCATGTCGATCATATTGTTCCTTTGGCTTCAGGCGGCGAGACGATTTCCCAAAATCTTGCTCTTGCTTGTGTTTCATGCTCGCTTAGAAAGGGGGCCAAAGAGTTCGCTATTATTGAGGGCACAGAAAAGAAAATACGACTTTTTCATCCGCGAGAAAATAATTGGAACGATCATTTCGAATGGCACGGCGCGTTATTGAAAGGAAAAACGTCAACCGGGAAAATAACGATTGAACTGCTTAATATGAATCGACAATTGATTCTGGCGATTCGAGAAGAAGAGATTTTGCTGAGGAGACATCCCGGCTAATAAGTGATGAGCGTGTTTTTATCCTCGATTTTTTGGATAGATTTTTAGCCATGATCTTCGGGCCATTGGAAATTTTGCTTTGTCTTGCCCCGTTTATGCTTGTGGTATTTACGATCGGCATTGGATTATTCGTGCAGAATGTTTCGTTGGAGAGAAGGGAAAGAAATCGCGGCCTGCGGGAATGTCCTTATTGCCGAAAGATGCTGAACCCGGAAGCCTATATTTGCCGTTTCTGTTCGCGAGAACTGGTAGGAGAAGTACGTTAAATGTTCTTCTTATTTTTGAATCGGTCGGAACGGCCGAAGCAATTTTCATGCTGGTGATCGTCGGTATTATCGTAGCGACGGCATATTACTTTCTTCATAAAGTTAAATGAAGGTTTAGCAGGGAGAGCGAACATGACAAGCCTCAATGATTATCGTGACATCGACCGGCGGCGATTTTTGTCGAATGTCGGAAAAGGCCTCGGTCTAATGGCTTTGTCATCGGCCGCCGTCGGTTCGTTATTCGAAAATGTTAAGGCTGCCGGTACAAAGATCGACCATCTTTCGCCCATCGACGCCGCGATGGATGAGGATTATTGGGCAACGATACAGCAGGCATTTTCGGTAACGCGCGGCATCGTTAATCTCAATAACGGCGGTGTTAGCCCAAGTCCGCGAATGGTAACGGAGGCCTTCGTTCGGTACACGTGGCAGCAGGAAGATGCGACCGCCTACACGATGTGGCAGTTGCTTGAGCCGCAGTCGGAAACTATCCGGACCGGACTGGCCGAGATATTCGGCTGTGACGCGGAAGAAATTGCAATCACCCGCAACGCCTCGGAATCGCTCGAAATTCTGCTAATGGGAATGGACCTCAAATCGGGTGACGAGATTCTGACTACGACACAGGATTACCCGCGAATGCTTACAACGCTGAAGCAGCGAGAACTCCGCGAAGGACTGAAACTCAACCTGATTAAGATACCGATCGCCCCTGCCAACCCGGATGACATTGCCGCCGTCTTCGAAAAAGCCGTCACGCCGAAAACGAAGCTGATCCTTGTATCACATCAGATAAACCTCACAGGCCAGATCAACCCGGTGAAAAAAGTTTGCGAAATGGCACGCTCGCGCGGTATTGAGACCATCGTTGACGGTGCACATTCTTTTGCCCAATTCGATTTCAAACGAGACGATCTCGGCTGCGATTACTTCGGCACTTCCTTGCACAAATGGATCTATGCACCGAAAGGCACGGGAATGTTGTACGTCAAAAAAGACAAGATTCCAAAGGTTTGGGCGTTGATGGCGTCAGAAGATAAGAATAAGAACGACATTCGCAAATTCGAGGAGATCGGCACGCACTCGGCGGCGATGCGGCTTGCGATAGGCGAGGCCATTTTGTTTCACAATGCCATCGGCGGCAAGCGTAAGGAAGAACGACTGCGTTACCTTTCGCGATATTGGATGAACAAATTAAAGGACATTCCAAAGGTCGGCTTTAACACATCGTTCGACCCGAAACAGTCCTGCGCGATCGCCAATTTCAAGATCGATGGTATCGACCCTGTCGCCATCGGCGGATATTTGATGTCGAAACACAAGATATTCACGACGCCGATCGTCCACGAAGAATTTACCGGCATCCGGATTACGCCAAATGTTTACACGACGCTTTGGGAACTGGACAGGTTTTGCGAAGTGGTTTCGTCAATCGCAAAAAAAGGGTTGCCGAAAGCATGAGAAATTTATGAGCATTAAGAAAGTTACACAACATCCATCACAAAATGAATCGTTAATATTCGAGCGTTCACAGACTGGCCGCGTCGGCTATCGACTGCCGAAACTTGATGTCCCCGAAGTTAGTTTGGACGAACTTTTGCCGGAGGAACTGCGTCGGACGGATGATCTTGACGGTGTGCCTGAAGTTTCGGAAGTCGATGTTATCAGACATTTTACGCGGATCTCGACGTGGAATTATTCGATCGATCTAGGCATGTATCCGCTGGGATCGTGCACGATGAAATACAATTCACGGCTGAACGAAAAAGTCGCTCGAATTGCCGGTTTCATTAATCTTCACCCGCTCGCGCCCGAAGAGGAATCGCAAGGTGCCCTCGAACTGATCTATGAACTGCAAAAGGATCTGTCGGAGATCACGGGCCTTCCGGGTATTTCACTTCAGCCGGCTGCCGGTGCTCAGGGCGAGATGACGGGCGTGATGCTGATCCGAGCTTTTCTCGACCAACGCGACGGCGAGGCTTCGAAGGAGCGCCGCGTGATGCTGGTTCCCGATTCGGCCCACGGCACAAATCCCGCATCGGCTGCACTGGCGGGATTTTCCGTCAAAACGATCCGCTCAACCGCCGAAGGTCTTACAGACATGGAGCATCTAAAACAGCTCTGTGACGAGGGTGGCGTCGCCGGACTGATGCTGACAAACCCGAACACGGTCGGTATTTTTGAAACGAACATCAAAGAGATCTGCAATACCATACACGCAGCCGGCGGACTGGTCTACATGGACGGCGCGAACATGAACGCCTTAGTGGGCATCGCCCGTCCCGGCGACATGGGCGTGGACGTCATCCATCTCAACCTTCACAAAACATTCTCGACACCACACGGCGGCGGCGGCCCGGGCTGCGGACCGTGCTTGTGTTCCTCAGACCTGATGCCGTTTCTACCCGTGCCACGTGTCGTAAAGGTAGAAGCAGAGGCGGAAACACGACCGGCAGGGAGTGTGTCGGGCGAAACCGATATTGGACCGCGATTCGGTCTTGATTTCAATGCTCCTGATTCGATCGGACGTGTCAAAGCATTTTACGGCAACTTCGGCATGATGATCCGTGCATTGTCGTATATATATACCCACGGGGCCGAAGGTTTGAAGGAAGCGACCCAAGCCGCCGTTTTGAATGCCCGCTATGTGTCACAAGCTCTAAGCGAAGATTTTGACAAACCCTTCGTCGCCGACCCGATGCATGAGGTCGTTTTCTCGCACAAGAAACAGTCGCGCAAGGGCGTTCACACACTCGATATCGCAAAACGCCTGATCGATTACGGCTTTCATCCCATGACGATCTACTTCCCTCTCGTCGTCGAAGGCGCGATGCTTATAGAGCCGACCGAATCCGTCGGCCGCCAGGACCTCGACGCTTTTGTCGAAGCCATGAAGGACATCGACAAGGAAGCTCAGGAAAACCCGCAACTAGTAATCGACGCCCCGCATTCAACCCGCATCGGCCGCCTAGACGAAGCCGCCGCCGCGAGAAAACCTGTGCTGCGGTGGAAGAAAGATATGGAAACTTTGTCGAAATCGGCGTAAACTCATCATCAATGGAAAAAATAGTTAATTTGCACATAGAAAAATTACCCGAAGGCCTTTATCTTGCAACGTCGAACAACCTTCAGGGACTGGTCGCACAGGGACGAACAATTGCCGAGACGCTCGAAATTGCGCGAGATGTTGCCAAGAAACTTATCGAGTCTCAAGAAGGGCCGCACACGGAGCTTGTAGCCTTATCTGACAGTTTTGATTATCCTTTAGTTGTCGGCGTTTAATATGGGCAGACTTTCCGGTTTTCGATATCGAGACGTCGTCAAAATACTCAAAAAATTCGGATTTGAATTTCATCGCCAGGCAGCAGGCAGTCATGAAATCTGGCTAAATTCTACGACAGGCAGGTTCACCACGATCCCAAATCATTCGGGAGATATGCCTGAGGGAACACTACGGGCAATTCTGAAACAGGCGCAAATCGACCAGGATTCCTTTCTAGGAGCCACTTAATAGCAACCAATATCCGAACGGGCGATTTTTCTCTTTGAAATTTCGCGGTTTTCGTTTACATTAGCGCACAAAACCACGGTCGGGAGATTTATACGATGGTTAATAGGCTTGGGCTTGGCTTGCTCATTGTGTTGTTCGTCCTTGGATCGAGCGGGTTTGCGAGGCTCGATGGGATCACAAAACGAGTCAAATTCGCGAAGGGGCGAAGTTCGGCCACATTTTCCAATGCTGTTATTCGCGGCGAGCGCGATACATATCTCGTCGGGGCTAAGGCTGGGCAAAGAATGACGGTCCGAGTGACGGCGCTTGAGAACAACGCCGCGTTTCAGATAGAAAACCCGGATGGCGAATACTTGGAAGGTGCGGGTGAAGAAGACGACGCTACCACCGTTTCTTTATCACTGCCGGACAGCGGCGATTACCGGATCATAGTCGGTGGAACTCGCGGCAATGCGAGTTATCGACTAACCGTTTCAATTAAGTAAATAAAGGCCATTCAGTTAGGAAATCAAAATGATAAAGAAAATTCTCATCGCTTTGGTGGTCATTGCCGTTTTGCTCATCGGCGCTCTGGCTGTGTTGGCATTTATGGCTCCAACCGATTTTAAGGTCGAGCGTGAGGTGACAATCAACAAGCCAAAGAGCGAAGTTTTTGCCTACGCAAAAATGCTCAAAAACCAAAATGATTGGGGGCCGTGGTTTAAAAAAGAGCCGACAATGAAACAGGAGTTTCGCGGTACGGACGGAACGGTCGGATTCACATCGTACTGGAATGGCAAGAGCGACGAGGTTGGCGAGGGCGAACAGGAAATAAAGCGGATAGTCGAGGGTGAACGCATCGACACCGCGTTGCGGTTTAAGCGCCCATTCGAATCGAAGGCCGATGCATACTTGATCACGGATGCGGCCGGCGAGAACCAAACCAAAGTAAAATGGGGCTTCACCGGATCGATGCCGCGACCGATGAACATTATGCTTTTGGTAATGGATATGGACAAAGAAGTCGGCAAAGACTTCGGCGAAGGACTTGCAAGTCTTAAGACGATCCTAGAAAAGCAATAATATATCGGGGTTACAAAAAATCTAACTGACCCGCTCAAATGCAACTGATGGATCAGGTTAGATTAAAAAACTTAAATCGATATCTTCGCGGCGTTACCGTTGCGCTTCGCGTTCTTTGCCGTAAACATCTTTCTTTAACCGCAAAGGACGCCAACTGCATTCGCCAACAATCGCCTTGGGCTATTGCATCGGTTTCCTTTTTAAATATATAATCCCGCGCACTCCTCACCGGTATTTAATTACAGCCTCCCACACACGTTTTGACAACGGAGGATTTTATGTCACAAACAGCACAGGTATCACAGATTAATGAAGAAAAAATGGGTGAATTTCTGGGTAAGGTCGTCGGAGATTTCGGCGCCTCGCTCAGCTCGGTCCTTGGTTATATAGGAATGAAGCTCGGCCTTTATGAGGCTCTCGCGAACAACGGTGAAATGACTCCGGCCGAACTAGCCGCGAAAACCGGCACGACCGAACGTTACGTCCGCGAATGGTTGGTCAATCAGGCCGCCGGCGATTACGTGCATTACCACCCGCAGACGGGAAAGTATTCGATGCTTCCCGAACAGAAGACCGCTTTAACAGACGAGACAAGCCCGTTTTATGTCGGCGGCGGATTCTACGTAGTCAAGGCGATGATGAACGCCCAGCCGAGCATCGCCGATGCGTTCCAAAACGGCGGCGGATTGCTGTGGGGCGATAACGATCCGGATCTTTTTGTCGGCGTCGAGAAGTTCTTCCGTCCAGGTTATCAGGCACACTTGGTTTCCGAATGGGTACCCGCCATGACCGGCATCGAGGCTAAGCTGAAGGCCGGTGCAAAAGTAGCGGATATCGGCTGCGGTCACGGCGCGTCAACGATAATTCTTGCCAAGGCCTTTCCGGAATCGCGGTTTTTCGGCTTCGATAATCACGAACCGTCGATAAAGACGGCAAGGGCGAAAGCCGAAGAGGAAGGATTGTCTGATCGCGTGAAATTTGCCGTCGCCACCGCTCAGGATTTTCCAGACGAGAATTACGATATGATCGCATTCTTTGATTGCCTGCATGACATGGGCGACCCGAAAGGTGCGGCAAAACGCTCGTTCGAAACGCTCGACGCCGACGGCAGCATAATGCTTGTTGAACCGATGGCCGGCAAATCCGTTGAGGAGAATTTCAACCCAATCGGCCGAGTGTTTTCTGGTGCCTCGACACTTTGCTGCACGGCAAACGCAATGGCCTTGGGCGGTACGGCTCTGGGTGCCGTAGCAAGCGACGACGCATTGCGCGAAACGTTAACGTATGGTGGTTTCACGCACTTTCGCCGAGCGGCCGAAACGCCTTTTAATCGAGTGTTTGAAGCGAGACGCTGATGAAACCGGCGGTGCACTACGATTTGGAAAGCCACTTCATCGACCGATCGGCCGAAGTGCGGAAGATTTATGCCGCACTGATCGCGACTTCAAAACAATTTGGACCGGTTGAGGAAGATGCGAAAAAAACTTCGATCCACCTCAACCGGAAGACCGCCTTTGCCGGTGTCCAGACACGGCGGAATTACTTGTTGCTTACCGTCAAATCGGACTCGCCAATCGACAGTGAACGCGTCTTCAAAAGCGAGCAGACATCGGCCCACCGCTGGCATGCTGAGATCAAATTGAGCGATCCCGCAGAGGTTGATGGCGAGGTGGCTGACTGGCTGGAAAAGGCTTATAAGATATCAGCCTGATACGAGGAAAAAACGATGAAACTCTGTTTAATATGTGCGGTGTTATTCATCTTTGGCGGATTGATTGCTCCCGATACTTTGGTGATCGCTGGGTCAGTTGGTTCGATCGGGCAAACCAAGCCTGTATATGACTCATACAAGGGCGTTGCGATCGGCATGGCGGCCGCCGATGTTCGATTGAAGCTTGGGAAACCAGCGGATGAATCCGACGCGGAGGACGATTTCACTTTTTCCGATTCGGAATCAGTCCGAGTGTTTTATGACGAGAATAAAACCGTGCGTGCAATCTCCATTATGTACACCGGCGATTTAAAATTAGCACCCGTTCCAAAGGCAATAGTTGGAAGTGATATCGCTGCCAAACCTGACGGCGGCATGCATAAAACAGTGCAATATCCGAAAGTCGGTTTTTGGATCTCGTATGTTCGCACGGGCGGTGATGATGCAATCGTGATCGTCACGCTTCAAAAAATGGCAAAGGAATCCTAGCGGCCTCATCTTAAACCCTTTTAGCAAATCACAGCACTCTCGTGATTTACACGCCCGGTGTATCTCTTATATAGTATTGTCAAAATTATGGTTACCATCGGAATCCCAAAAGAGATCCACCCCGGCGAAAAGCGCGTTGCCGCGACGCCGCAGACGATATTGCGGCTGAAAAAACTCGGCTTTGAGGTTGTTGTCGAATCCGGGGCGGGACTTGGCATCAACTGCTCCAACTCCGAATACCGCGAGGCGGGTGCAACCGTCATCGCCGACACAAAAGAGCTGTGGGCGGCGTCGAACGTGGTGATGAAAGTCCGCCCGCCAGAGCAAAACACTGAACTTGGCCTTCACGAAGCAGACCTGTTAAATGAAGGAGCAACACTCGTCGGCTTTATCTGGCCCGCACAGAATCGCGAATTGCTGGATCGTCTAGGCAAACGCAAGGCAACCGTATTCGCGATGGACTCCGTGCCGCGCATCACGCGTGCGCAAAAAATGGATACGCTTTCGGCG
Source organism: Chloracidobacterium sp. (assembly GCA_031404055.1). Lineage (GTDB taxonomy): Bacteria > Acidobacteriota > Blastocatellia > Pyrinomonadales > Pyrinomonadaceae > OLB17. Next base: position 11,657 of record JANNGV010000508.1, on the reverse strand, counting down.
ATGGCGAATATCGCCGGATACCGGGCCGTCATTGAGGCCGCGAACAATTTTCCACGTTTTTTTGGCGGGCAGATAACCGCCGCCGGGCGTATCGATCCGGCCAAGGTTATGGTTATCGGTGCAGGCGTCGCGGGGCTTTCTGCAATTGGCGCGGCCCGCTCGCTGGGTGCCATAGTAAAGGCATTCGACCCGCGATCGGCCTGCAAGGATCAGGTCGCTAGCATGGGCGCCGAGTTTCTCGAAATCAATGTTGAAGAGGAAGGCGAGGGCAAGGGCGGCTATGCAAAAGAAATGTCCGATAATTTTCTGAAAGCCGAGATGGCACTCTTCGCGGCCCAGGCGATGCAGGTCGATATTATCGTCACCACCGCCCTCATTCCGGGCAAACCGGCACCAAAATTAATAACGCAGGGAATGGTCGAGAGCATGAAGCCCGGCTCCGTCATCGTCGATCTCGCCGCCGAACAAGGAGGCAACTGTGCCCTGACCGACCCCGGCCGAATCGTGCATCACAAAGGTGTGACGATCATCGGCTACACAGATCTGCCGTCGCGGATGGCGAGTATGGCCAGCCAACTGTACGGCTCGACCATCGTCGCTCTTCTCGAAGAAATGTGCAGAAGCCCGCACGTCAGTAAGGGCGTAACACCCGACGCAAATGATAAAACTTCACCGCTTTCGACCGAATTACATGTCAATCTCGACGACGAAGTGATTCGAGGTGCGATCGTCCTACATGAAGGCAAGCTGATGTACCCGCCGCCGACGCCGCCCGCTCCGCCGGAACCGGGCGTTCCGACACAGAGTTCGGTAAGTGTCGATGTCACAAAAGCCGCTTCAAATTTACACGGGCATGGCAAGAATAACGGCGTCAGCCCTCTCTGGCTCGCCATTGCCGGAGCGGCGCTGTTAGGAATCGGCTTCATCGCCCCCGCGACGACGCTCTCGCATTTTACCGTTTTCATGCTCGCATGCTTCGTCGGCTGGCAACTCGTCTGGAGCGTTAAACCCGCTCTCCACACTCCCCTAATGAGCGACACCAATGCCATCAGCGGCATTATTTTAGTCGGAGGAATGCTGCAGCTTTTAAGTACCGATATGAATGAGACGACAATCATCGGAGCGATCGCCGTCCTTATCGCAGCCATAAATATTGCCGGCGGATTTTTAGTAACGAATCGGATGCTGGCGATGTTTAGGAAATAGAGAAAGATTAATGGTGTTCGAGGTGAGCAAAGAATTTGATATCCGGGCAGTCTCTTTTGAGGAGTTCGTCGATTTCTTATTTCACCATGAAGTTCCGCCGGAATTTACTCGAAACGGCAAACGATCTAAGGCGTGGTATCACAACGCTGAGGTCGAATGCATACCAGAAGATGTTGTATCCCATTACACGAATCTTTTTTCAGATCCGGCATTCTTGCTTGATCGATTCTCACGCCACCAATTGGAGCAGGGTTTTTGGATGATAATGGGGCAGTTTCCCCAGCATGCAGTTGGAGAAGTAATTTGGGATGAGAACGTCAAATTTGTCGACCGGGCAAATTGTGTACGAGCAATGTTTCACCTCTACGAAAAATTCTTCGCAATCGATTTTCTCGTCACGTCAGGCGAAATGTGGTGGGACGCGTTAGCATACGATTGGCATTGCGACAATCGCAATCGAGCTAGTGGCGGAGAGGATTTGCTAATGCAAGACGTGATGTTTGAGACGCTTGAGCGGATTCTTGGTTTGACCTCGGAAAATTGTCAAGCAGCCGCCCTTCATGGGCTCGGTCACCTTCATCATCCATCAACCACAACGCTTGTTCATGGTTATTTGGCCCGAAATAAGAGTATTCCAGATGAACTTAAAGATTACGCGTTAGCGGCGGCTCGTTTTGAGGTTTTGTAGCCGAATGGTTGCCGACAGAGGACATTTGGGCTTAAAGCCCCTTAATTTGTGAAAGCGATACCTCCACCTGAAGGTAGAGGCAATTCATTTTAGACATAAATGCAACAAAGCTTAATCACTATCGCCTACATCGCCGCGAGTGCGTTGTTTATTTTAAGCCTCGGCGGCCTGTCGCAGCAGATGACGGCGCGGCGCGGGAATTTGTACGGCATTCTCGGAATGCTTATCGCTCTTGTGGCGACCGGAGCGGGGATGCAAATCGGTGGTTTGCCGGTTCTTGCCGCAGCTTTGGTTCCGGGATTGGTTATCGGTGCGGTTTTGGCTGCCCGCGTGCAGATGACTTCGATGCCGCAGCTTGTCGCGATTCTGCACAGCTTTGTTGGTTTGGCGGCGGTCCTCGTCGGCATCGCGACGTATCTAGGCCCGCACAAGGAGATGCTGCCGGGTGAAAACAGTTTGCATCTGGTCGAGATATTTATCGGCGTTTGCATTGGTTCGATCACATTTACCGGCTCCGTCATCGCGTTTCTCAAACTGCAGGGCACGGTCGGCGGCAGACCGCTGCTGTTACCCGGACGCCACCTCATAAATATCGTCATGCTTCTCGTGACGATCGGGCTGGGGATTGGGTTCTTTATCTCGCCCGGCACCACGGGCCAGTACCCGTTGATTGCGGCAACCATAGTGACGGGCATTCTCGGCATCCATTTCGTAATGGCGATCGGCGGTGCAGACATGCCGGTGGTTGTCTCGATGCTCAACAGCTATTCCGGTTGGGCGGCCGCTGCGGCGGGATTTATGCTCGGCAACGATCTGCTTATCATTACCGGAGCACTAGTCGGCTCAAGTGGCGCGATCCTCAGCTATATTATGTGTCAGGGCATGAACCGCTCGTTCGTCAGCGTTATGCTCGGCGGATTCGGCACTGAAAGCGGCACGTCGTCGAGTTCGCCCGCATTGCCGCAAGGTGAGGTCCATTCTATAGATGCAGCCGCTGCCGCCGATCTGCTTGCCCAAGCACGCAAAATTGTGATCATTCCCGGATACGGCCTGGCGGTCGCTCAGGCCCAGCATTCGCTTGCCGAGGTCGTCCGGCAACTAAAGGAAAAGGGTGCGGAGGTGAAGTTCGCGATCCATCCGGTCGCCGGCCGCCTGCCCGGCCACATGAACGTCCTGCTCGCCGAAGCAAATATTCCCTACGATATCGTTTTTGAGATGGACGAGGTCAACGATGATTTCAAAGACACCGATATCGCATGGGTGATCGGAGCCAACGACATCGTCAACCCTTCCGCCATGGACGACCCCGGCTCCCCAATCGCCGGAATGCCCGTCCTCCACGTCTGGGAAGCCCGCGACGTAATAGTCATGAAACGCGGCATGGCCAGCGGATATGCAGGTGTCGATAATCCCTTGTTCTATAAAGAAAATACGCTAATGCTTTTCGGCGACGCGAAGAAGGTAGTGGACGAGATTTTGACCGCGATGAGAACCTAGGTCGTTTACCGGCAGAAACGTGTTAGATTTAATTTGTGATGCAAACAGAGGTATCAGAAGAAGGCAAGGTCGTCATACCGGTTTCTTTGCGCCGTCGGCTCGGAATCAAGCCGGGCGATCAGTTGGATGCGGATGTAAGGAACGGCAACATCGTTCTGTCACCTAGAGCCGAACGAAAAAAGCTACGCAAGGCCCGAATTGTTGAAGACCCGGGCACTGGTCTGCCGGTTATAGACGTTGGCGAAGATGCCCCTATCTTGACCAACGAAATGGTTCGTGAGATGCTCGCCGACTTCCCATGAGATACCTTCTGCTATTCTCTACTAGCGCTCTCCTTTGCTTGGCTTCGGTAAACGCTCAAAACGTGACCGATGACGACCGTCGCGGCTTCGACGAATTGAAAGCCATCTTTCTCGATGTCGACGGTGACGACAAACTTGATCGAATACAACCGCGTACCTATCAGACATATCACAAGCGGCACGGCAGCCGCTTATTGAGAAAAAACATTAGAAACTGGATAACCTTCGACCTCAGTACAACGTCCGGCCGAAGGATCAATTCGCTTTTCACTTACAACTATGGAACCGCCGAAAATGGTGGCAGCTATTGGGTATATGCTCTTATCTCCGTAGGCGATGTTGATAAAGACGGCAAAACCGATCTGATGTTTTATTCTGGTGATGACACTAGTGATGAATCCGTCATACTGTTGAATCGGGGGAATCGATTTTCGGTACACTCGCGAAAGGTCCAAGATTCTGATGACTGGATTAAAGAAACCGATTAGCCTTTCTTGACGGTTTTCGTCTACCAGTTTTCCTTGCCATCACATAGTCGGTCATGAAACTGCTCCCACGATTTCTAGTATTGCCCTGCAATGATATGATTCGCGCTAAAACATGGAGGTACATGAGATGAGTACGAGTACATCACCTGAAATGGAATCGTTGAAATCCCGCCTGAAGACCACCTGGGAGGCGGGGGATTTTTCTGAGATAGCAAAACACATCGAAACTTCGGCTAAGGCATTTGTTGGACGGCTGGATATTCAGCCGGGGATGAAGGTCCTTGATGTCGCGTGCGGCAACGGCAATTTGGCGATTGTCGCAGCTGAGAAAGGAGCCGATGTCACTGGCATTGATATCGCCGACAATTTGGTCGAGTCGGCTAAGAAAAGAGCTGAAGCCGCAGGTTTGAATATCAAATTCGAGCAGGGCGACGCCGAGACGATGCCTTATGAAGATACTTCCTTCGACGTTGTAATGACGATGTTCGGCGCGATGTTCGCGCCGCGTCCCGATGTGACGGCGACCGAATTACTACGCGTCTGCAAACCCGGCGGAACGATCGCAATGGCAAACTGGACACCGACGGGTTTTGCCGGGCAAATGTTCAAGATCGCTGGAAAATACATCCCGCCGCCGGATATGCCGCCGCCTGTGCTTTGGGGAGTTCCGGAGACTGTAAAGGAACGTTTCGGCAATCGGCTTACCGACCTGAAAACGACGTCGCGAATGGCGGAATTCGAATACGATATGTCGCCTGCCGAAGTGGTGAAGCTTTTCGAAACCTACTTCGGCCCAACTGTTATGGCTTTTAAGGCAATCTCACCGGAAAATCATGAATCTTACCGGAGCGATCTGAAAGCCCTTTGGACGGAGCATAACACTTCCAAAACGGGTAAAACATCGGTAAAGAGTGAGTATTTGGAAGTTATTGCCTCGAAGGCAGACTAGCCCATTAAGTTTAGGCCTTCTACACAAGATCTTTATAAATCATCAGTTTAAAACCATACAAAACTGAACTGGCATGGTTTTAAGCATGCTTTTTTTATTTATTGAGCAAACCAATCCGTTTTATTCCGTCGCATCATTGAACCGATCAATAACCGCAATTGCAGTCGGACAAACGGGCCGTTCGTACATAGGGTTGTCGCCAACGCACGGTTCGAATTCAGTTTTGAGAGGTGGAAAATATGTGGCAATACTCGTACTTGGAGGCAAGAACCATCAACCTTCAGCCAGATCATCACGGTGCTAAATTGGAAGTTCGCTACAGGCTTTATAGAATGGACGGCGTTGCTATTCCGTCCCGCGTAAGGGTACGGGAAGAAATACGAGTGCTGCTGGATACATACCAAATCGCGGCTCGGTTTCGAAGCGGACTGGAAGACGCCCGGAACGGCTTTTTTAACGACCTCTACACGCTTTCAAGCCCCGAACCGCTGCCTATCGATTTTCGGTTCGAGATCGAACAAACTTACACCGCCGACAATGTCGCGGTCACCGGAAAAAACAAGGTTGTTTACACTCCTTCTTCAGTATTGCTGTACGGGTGGGAGGGGAACCGTTGGAAAATCTGGGGGCGGGGCAGCGGACGTCTTTGAACAAAAATAAGAGTCTTTGTTTTATCTGCCCGGCGGCTTGCCTTCCAATTCGATCAATGCCAGTCGCTCTACAACGTTGCCCCTTTCGATGTGCTCTTCGACAATTTCCTTTACGTCTTCCGCGTTGACCTGTGCGTACCACACGCCTTCTGGATAAACCAAAACACATGGGCCGATCGAGCAGAAGCCTACCGATCCGCAGTCGGTCAGCACAACCTCGCCCATTGGATTTCGGCCTTTTGATTCCTTTCCCTGGCGAAGGTTTCGCGATTCCAGTTCCCTTGTAAACGTTTCCTTTACCTCTAAGCTTCCGACGGCCATGCACGACTTCCCGTTACAGACAAAAACATGCCGCTTTATCGGTGCGTTCAATACCGGAGCAAGCTTTTCTAGCTGCTCGCGGTCATCGATGAATTTCTTCTTACTCATTGTTATTATTTTGCCACGAAACGCAGGTGTTTGGCATCGAAGAAACTTATGTTTATGGTAGAATCTCCCTTCCGTGAGTCGAGAGTCCTGAGTCGAGAGTCTAGAGCCGGAAGTTTGTAGTCAAAAGTTCTCCGTCGTAACTCTTGCAGCGGAAAAATTCCTCTCGACTCTCGACTCTCGACTCAAGACTCTCGACTAGTTTATGGCAGTTGGCATCATCATTCACATCTCGGTCGGGTCGGAAAAGCGAACCGAGTTTTTCTCCGAAGATCGTCTTAGTATCGGTTCGGATGAAAAAAGCGATCTTCAAATTCACACACAGCAGCTCGAAGCAGCCGGCATGTGGGTTGAATTGGAGAACACTGATGGTGTGTTCCGGGTCACGAAATTCGATCCGGCATTAAGATTTACCATAAATGAAAAACCGCTTCGCCGGTTTATTGCGATCTCGGATGGCGACGTACTGAAGATCGAGAAAACGGATATTTCCTTTTCGTTTTTTTCGCTGACCGAGAAACCGTCCCTGATCACCACTAATCGCGATTCGCCGCTCATCGCACAGTTTATCGAAGAGGCCGCGCTCGAATCCGCTACCTCGCCAAAGCGTGACGACGCTAAAACATTTCTTCGTGAATTTACCCGCGAGCTGCTGCGTGAGGTTTCATGGACGTCGAAGCTGATCACTCTCGTCCTGGCAATAGGCTTTATTACTGGCGTTCTTTATCTGGGCTTTGCCGTCAGTCGCGAGTTAAAGGAAAGCCGCGAAGTGGCTCAGAAACAGGCTGACATTATCGAGCGTCTCGAGCAAAAATTAGGGCAGACGAGCGATCAGCTCGGCGAGCTCGATAAGTCGAACAAGGGCCTTCTCGCGACAGTTTCGCTGGCTCAAAATCTTCGCGTCGAGTATGGCAACGGTGTCTGTCTGATAATCGGCGTTTACGACCTGGTTGACCGGCAAACCGGAAAAACGCTTCGTTATCCCGATCCACAGGCATTTCGGCCAAGCCCATACGAACCCGCTCCGTCTGAAGATGCAAGGCAGCCAGCCAATGCCCCGACGGCCGGACTGACGACCGATGGAGTTGGAAGCCCGGTCGAGTACGATTTTATCGGCACCGGATTTCATGTCGGCGGCGGCTACATAGTTACGAATCGCCACGTGCTCCAACCGTGGACCGAAGACGATCTGGTAAAACAGATGATGCGGGATTCAAACGGCCGCGCCCGAATCAAACGGCTCGTTATCTATTTCCCGAACTTCCCTCAGCCCTTTGTTCTAAAGGTCCGCGAAACCGGCGGGCGTGAAGATCTGGCAGTCGCGTCGATCGATCCGGCTTTATTGCCGCCGGAAGTTCCGGTAATCCCGCTTGAAAACGACTCCGAAGCTTCTACCATCGGAAAGACTGTCGTAACAATGGGCTACCCCAGCGGGCCTGACAGGCTTTTGGCTATGGTTGACGACGAGGAAGCAAAGTCGATCAACGCGCGTTTTGGCAATTCGCGGCAGAATCTGATCAATTTCCTCGCTCAGTCGCGAAAGATCGTGCCTCTTACAACGCAAGGTGCGATAACCGATCTCGACACGCGACGCATCGTCCACGACGCTAAAACGGCCGAGGGCGGCTCCGGTGCCCCGCTTTTCGGGCAAACCGGCAAAGTGATCGGCGTCAATTTCGGCGTCTTTACCGAGAATACCGCCGCCAATATGGCGATCCCGATCCGTTTTGCAATCGAACTGCTGCGCAAGACCGGCTGGAAATCCGCCGAAGAATTACAGCAGGAAGTAAATCAGCAGAATCAGGTCGCCGTGGCTAACACGAATACTGCGACGAAACCGGCAAAGCCGCAGTAATGAGTTGAGGCAAAGCTGCCTTTTCCGAATAGTATTGCAAGGAAGCAGCAAAATGGATAGTTTAGTCTTTTCGAACATGCTTCACCGTCCTGCCCGGACGTTTGTCAGCATTTTTGGCATCGCTATCGGGGTGCTTTTGATCGTGTTCACCGTCGGACTCGCAAACGGAACAATTCGCGAACAAGCGACTCGCGAGGCGAACGTCGGTGCGGAGATATTCTTTCGCGCTTCAGGTTCGATCGGTATGAGCGGCTCGGAATCGTTTCGGCTTCCGGCTTCAATGGCTACGGATGTTTTACAAGTCGAAGGGGTTCGCTCTGCCGTCGCAATCGGCCAGAATTCGGTCGATGCCACGGACAACAATTCAGGCAAACGTCTGGTGGACGGCGTTAATTTAGATGAGTACGCCGCGATCTCCGGCCTGCGTTTGGTAGAAGGCCGGGCGTTTCAAAACGGGACGGACGAAGCGATAATAGACACAGCGTGGCAACGGCAGAAGAAGTTAAAGGTGGGCGAGACGATTCCGTTGTATGAACGCCAGTTTACCGTTGTCGGTATCTACGAACCGGCAGGCGGCGCCCGGCTCAAAATTCCACTATCGACGATGCAGGCCCAACTAGGAAGTGAAGGCAAGGCCTCTTCTGTTCTAATCGCGGTTAAGCAGGGTTTCACAGTAGATCAGGTCGCCCAGAACCTGCAGGACACCTTTCCCGATAATCAGATCGTGCTGACCCGCGACCTCGAAGAACTCTACATGGCCGGCTTCCCCGCCCTCAACATTTTCCTAAATGTCTTCATCGGCGTCGCCGCCGTGATAAGCGCTCTTGTGATCCTGCTGACAATGTACACGACCGTGACAGAGCGCACGCGGCAGATAGGCATCATGAAATCGCTCGGCATGAGCAACCCCAAGATCGGCTGGACAATTACGCAAGAGGCTCTCTTGATCAGCCTTTTCGGGATAATATTGGGAATAGTGCTGACGGTCGTTTTACGCTTTGTCATCGGCAAATTTGCCACGCTGGAGGTCGAGCTAAGCCCGCTCGTAATATCCCTCGTGTTTATTGTCGGCCTGATCGGCGGAGCGATCGGCGGCCTCTACCCGGCCATGCGTGCGGCTCGGCTCGACGCGGTTGAGGCGTTGAGCTACGAGTAATTCCCTTTTACTAGTTGACCTGTGCTAAATTCGCTTCAATACCAATGATCAACAAGCTGTCAGAAAAAACCAGTCTCTCATTCATCGGCTGCGGTGTGATGGCCGAATCAATCATTGCGGGACTTTTGCGTGAAGAGATCGTTTCGCCTTCGCAGATTGCCGCGAGCCATCCGCGAGCGGACCGGCGTGCGGAGTTGGAAGCGAAACACGGTGTCATGGTTTTCGCGGATAATGCCGAGGCCGCAGCTGCGTTCACGGATTCTGAATCCGTGGTAGTTCTATGTGTGAAGCCGCAACGTTTTCGCGGTGTATTGAAGGAGCTTGCCGGAGCGATAAAGCCCGATCAACTGGTAATTTCAATCGTTGCCGGTGCGGGTATCGACGTTATTTCGGAAACACTTAATAACCACCTGGTCGTTAGGGCAATGCCGAATACGCCTTCGCAGATCGGTGCCGGAATGACCGCCTGGACGTGCTCGCCAGATGTTGATGATGCCCATAAAAAGCAGGTCAAGATAATGCTTTCGGCTTTGGGGAAGGAGCTTTTTGTCGAGACCGAAAACATGATCGACATGGCGACATCGCTAAGCGCGACAGGCCCGACCTATATTTTTATGGTGATGGAAGCAATGACGGACGCTGGCGTGCATCTCGGATTTTCACGTGAAATCTCAAAAGAGCTGGTGCAGCAGACGATGCTCGGCTCCGTGCAATTTGCTATCGAATCCCAAAAACACCCGGCCGAGCTCCGCAATATGGTCACCTCGCCTGGCGGCACGTCCGCCGAAGCAATTTACCAGATGGAAAAAGGCGCTTTGCGGACCGTGCTGTCCAAGGCGATCTACGGCGCCTACAAACGCGCGGTCGAACTCGGAAAGAGAAAATGACTGGAGCGCAAGCATCCTTGCTCGCTCTCCAGTCTAAAAGCTCCAGTCTATGCAACCGGTTGATTGCGTGCGTTGATATTAGTCTGCTCGGCCATAACAAGCCGTTCGCCGTCCACATCCGCCGACGGCTTTTCGGGTTTCGGAAGAAATAATACCGCGATCAAAGCAAGGAATGACATAAAAGCCCCGACCCAGAAAACCGGATGTATAGATGCCGCCATCGCTTGCTGCAGGATGTCCAAAGTCTGCTTTGGAAGCAATGCTTTGGCCGTCGGCTCGATCAGCGCGTTTGGGTTTGAGGCAAATTCAGCCGCCTGCTCGTGTGAGATGCCGCTATTTTCGTTCCCGGCGACCTTATGAAGCTGATAAGCCAGTCCGGCCGTTAACACCGCTCCCATTATCGCAACACCCAACGCCCCGCCGATTGAACGCGAAAATTGATTCAGCGAAGTGGCAACACCAAGTTTGGTGCGTTCGACGGCCTGCTGAACGGCGATCAGCAGCGTCAGCATCGTCATCCCGAGCCCGGCGCCGATCAGAACCAGGTTCGGATAAAGCCAATACGACGGCGTGTCACGCTGGAATAATGCCAGCAGAACGAACCCGATTGTCAAAACCACAAACCCTGCTATCGTGATACCTCGATAACCAACCCTCAACATCAACCGCCCACCGACAACCGACATTGTCACCCAACTTAACATCAGCGGCGTCAGCAGCGATCCGGCTTCGGTCGCCGTAAATCCAAGCGAGCCCTGAGCAAACAGAGGAATGAATGAGATCGCCCCGAACATCGCGACACCGCCCAGGAAGCCGGCAATCACTGAAATCATCACCGTTCGATTGCGGAAAAGTTCGAACGGAATAATCGGGTCCGCCGCCCGCAGCTCCACACGGACAAACAGTAAAAGCATTACGATCGACGCCCCCAAAAGTAGGATGTTGATCGTTGAAAACAGCATCTCAAGCGAGCTGCCGCCTTCAACCATAACCAACATCAGCAGGCTTATAGCGATCATTAACAGCGTAGCTCCGGCGTAATCGATGGTCGGTTTTCGGCCAAGCTTCGGCTCTTTTAGCGCAAATCCAATTATCAATGCCGCGATCACGCCAATAGGCAGATTTATCCAGAATACCCAACGCCACGAGATCTGATCTGTGACAAATCCGCCGACGATAGGCCCGATCACACTCGAAAGTCCCCAGACGCCGCTGAAGTACGCCTGCATTTTTGCACGTTCTTCCAGCGTGAACGTGTCGCCAATGATCGTCATCCCAAGCGGAACCAGTGCCCCGGCACCAAGCCCCTGGATCGCGCGAAAGATTATCAACTGTGTCATTGAAGCCGAAAACCCGGACAGAAGCGTACCAAGCAAAAATATGCAGATCCCAACCTGATACATAACCCGCCGGCCGTAAAGATCGGAAAGCTTTCCCCAAACCGGCACGGTCACCGTAGACGTGACACCACCACGAAGCAGGCGGGCGTGTTCCTCTATGAGACGTATGAGCAGGATCGCTGGGGCCTTGAAGGCGGGCTGCGCTTTGACGAG
>JANNGV010000507.1:0-5210 GCA_031404055.1 Chloracidobacterium sp. | reverse complement strand
GGGCCCAGCTGACGCCCTGGACGTAGTCGTCGAAGTGCTTCGTCCCCTCGGGCAGGTAGGCGAGGTCGGCGTCCGGCAGATTGATGAAGTGCCGGCGCATGTCCTCCTTCGCGAGCTCGATGAAGTAGGTGCCGATCTTGTTGCCGATGCCGCGCGACCCGCTGTGGAGCATGAGCCAGACGGAATCCTCCTCGTCGAGGCAGACCTCGATGAAGTGGTTCCCCGTTCCGAGCGTCGCGAGGTGCGCGAGGTGGTTCGCCTTGCGGAGCGCCGGGTGCTTCTCCACCAGCGCCGCGAGGCGCGGCTCGAGAGGCGCCCACGCATCGAGGACGGTCCCCGGCGGGTCTGCCCAGGCGCCCCGGTCGTTCCGGCCGCCGTTGTCGGTCCGGCCGTGGGGCACGGCGCTCTCGATCGCGGTCCTCATAGCGTGGAGGTCGTCCGGGAGGTCGCTCGCCGAAAGGTCGGTCTTCAGGGCCATCATTCCGCAACCGATGTCGACGCCGACCGCGGCCGGGATGATCGCGCCGAGCGTCGGAACGACGCTCCCGACCGTCGCCCCGATCCCGAGGTGGACGTCGGGCATCGCCGCCACCCACTTGTGGATGAACGGGTTCTTAAAAAAGTTTATGTTCTCCGGCTTGTATTTTTCCCTGAAAGATCTGATTCCGTTGGAGGTTCCGTCAGAGCCCGCATCTACATTCGGCCAGAACCAGAGTGTGGGTAAGTTGATTTTGTAGACAGCTTCCAAGGTTTCCATCACGTGCTTTCGTGCCATCTCGTGTTCGGTCGTAACCGGATGCTGCATTACTACCAAATATCCATTGTTTAACTCGTGCAGTTCTCCGACGCCGCCGTAACGCTCGAACGGATTGAAGTTCAATGAAGGGTCATCGGCAAGTTCCGCCGCGAGGTCGATCGACGGGCAGCCGGTCACAAACACTTTCCGGGGTTCCTCGCCCATGCGTTCAACCCGGGTTCCGGAACACTTCGTAGACACTAAATGCAGGTCCGCGAGCTTTGTTACAGCGTGACGAACTTTTTCGTCAATCGATCCGGTAACCTCGCCTCCCTGAATATGAGCGACGGGGATATTCATGTACGATGCAGCAACGGCTGTCGCCAGCGTCTCAAACCTGTCCGCTACGGTGACTACTACATCGGGCTTTAAGTTGTCGAATACGGTTGCGAGTTCGAGCATTCCAAGCCCGGTGGTTTTTGCCATCGAGGCAGGATTCTCGCCCTCAAGAACCATGTAAACGCGGGCTGCGATCGGGAAACCGTCGCTTTCAATGTAATTTACGGCAGTTCCGTACCGATCGAGCAAGGCTGAAGCCGCCACGACCAATTGAAGCTCGAGGTCAGGGTGCTCGGTAATTGCACGGAGAACCGTCTTTACGCGGCTATAGCTAGGCCGGGCTGTAACCACGACACAGATTTTTCTACGCATTGGATTGATAAGGGGTTGATGTAAAAAGACCGAAAGTGAAACGGTCAAATTTCGACATTATGCAAAAGCAGCATTTCGTCCGCTTTGATCTGTTGTTTAACCTTGCGTCCGATTAGATCCGGAATGCTTGAAGCAGGCAAGCCTGTGCCTGGTTTTTTCAACTTCAGGTGTTCGGCCGTCAAAGTGGTACCCGCTTCAATGTCCTTGCTGGCGACAAGGCTTTTCGTAAATATTCTTCGAAGTTCGCCAAGATCACTTGCCGCGGAATCTTTGTCTACGGCTACGCCCAGCATTCTTTCAATTTGCCGAGAGCCGTTGACCAGTTCGCGAAGCTCGGAAGTGGTTAAAGATGCAGGAACATCGGGACCAAACATTTCCCGGCTGAGAGCGACGTGAACTTCCAAAACCTCCGCACCAAGCGAAACCGCCGCCAGGCCCGCGTAGATGTTGCCGCTATGGTCTGAAAGGCCGACCGCGAGACTATATCTCATTCGCAGCTCGGATAGAATATTGAGGCCGATCTTCTCCGGTGGGCAGGGATATGCGGAGGTACACTGCAACACGGCCAGAGGATTTCCATTTTTTCGAACTGTGTTCACAGCCGCGTCCAACTCGGACCAATCGCTCATTCCGGAAGACAATATTATTGGGTCACCAGAAGACGCAATTTTCCTCAACAAAGGAAGATTTCCAACTTCACCGGATGCGACCTTCCACACTCTCATTCTTATATCCGAAAGTACATCTGCGGCGCACTCTGAAAACGGAGTACTCATAAACAGGATGCCCCGGTCGTCTGCATGTTTCTTAAGGCCGGCCCATTGATCCGTTGTGAACTCCATCCTTTGCCAATACTCAAAACGCGTATCATCCTGCGGGCTGAATTTGACGCGCCACGGTTCGCCCGCGGTGCTTTCCTCCGCGGCAATGTGCGTTTGGAACTTGACGGCGTCCGCACCGGCGTTTGCGATCGCATCGATAAAGCTGTGAGCCATCCCGAGACTTCCGTCATGAGACTGGGCAACCTCCCCAATTATCAGGCATCGGCCTTCCGGCGCCTTACTGGATAGATGGCTGACACACTGTTGGCGGAAATTCATAACCTTTAATCAAACAATGTCCGCGAATGTCTTCTCCATGCGTCGGAAATAAAACGCCCCGCTCAACAGCAACAGCACGGCAGCAACCGTCGAGACCAATATCATAAACCCCGGCTTCGTGTCCGTCCCGAGGAGCGCCCAGCGAAAACCTTCAACAACCCCCACCATCGGGTTGATTCCATAAACAGTTCGCCATGTTTCTTTCAGCAGACTGCTTGAATACGCGATTGGCGTGGCAAACATCCAAATCTGTGTCAGAAACGGAATTAGGTATTTGACGTCACGGTAACCTACGTTCAACGCCGAAAGCCACAAACTTACCCCAAGAGAGCTTATTAACGTAAGGACCAGAAATGCCGGAAGCCAAAGAGTGTTCAGAGTTGGGGCAATGCCGTAAAATGCCATCAAAACCACCAGAACACCGAGGGCGACCGCGAAATCGACCACGCCGGCCAAAACAGTCGCTGTCGGTATAATTAGACGCGGAAAGTATACTTTTTTAATCAAATGCGAGCTGCCGACCAGACTGTTTGTTCCCAGGGATAGCCCGTTCGAAAAAAGCGTCCAGGGCACTAATGCCGTGAAAGCAAAAATAGGGTAGGGAACGCCATCCGAAGGCATCTTCGCAAGCTTTCCGAAAAACACGCTGAAGACCACCATAGTCATCACTGGCTGAATCACGGCCCACGCAACTCCAAGCGCGGTTTGCTTATAACGAACCTTAACGTCACGCCAGATCAAGAAATAAAGCAACTCCCGGTAGGCCCACAATTCTCCGATTCTCAATGAAACGAATCCTTTGGATGGCTCGATTCTGTGGTGCAGATATTGGAACGGGGAATTCGAGATTGCTGTTAACAAATCGTGTTTAGTTGACATCTATGAGCGTCTCAAGGTGCTACAAAACCCTAATCTAAATGTAATAGGCTGCTGTCGGCTTTTTCAGCTTCCGCGGCTTCGAGCTGCCGATAATAGGTATTGTTGTAGTAACCGTAGCTGTTTTGCGGGAGGTCGTTTATTACAATTCCGACAATATTTGCGCGAACGTCCTGTATTTTTCGCTTAGCTCTTGATAATACGTCGCGTGAACTAAAGTTCGCACGAGCGATTAAAACTACCGCATCAACGCTTGATGCCAGAATCACGCTATCGGCGAAATAGAGTACCGGCGGAGAATCGATAACGACATGTGAGTAAATCGCACCTAGCCGTTCAAGCAATGCGCTCATCTCAACAGAGCCGAATAGGTTCGCAGGATTTGGGACCCGTGGACCGGATGGTAGAATATCCAAATTCAACTCGACACCTTTTTGTATGGCCTGATCTATCAAATCCTGATCGAGGTTTTTGACTGTCAGTACGTTGCTTAATCCCAGAGAATTCTTTACGTCGTTTACCACGTGCAGCTTGGGACAACGCAAATCGGCGTCGATCAGCAATACCTTGCCACCCAACTGAGCTAGACTCTTCGCCAAATTAAGTGAGGTGATTGTCTTTCCTTCAAACGGCTGGCCCGATGTAACCAACACTGTCTTAGGAGCTCCGCCCGCGGTGGACAATAGAAGTGACGTTCGTAACTGATGAAAAGCTTCGGTGATCAAAGGTTTTGCGAAGCTTTCGAGCTCATATGAATATTTACCTATGCGCTTGCTACCGTTCGTGCGGAATCTTGACTGAAGCCGGGAACCAAAGCTATGACCATTGGCCTTCGGGATCATTCCAATAACAGGCACGCCAAATTTGGCCTCGAAGTCGTCCGATACTCGTATGGTGTCATCGAGCCAATTCAACGCAAACGCCAAGCCGATTCCACCAACTAATGAGGCAATGAAAGCGATGAGTACATTTTTTGTTCGTTGCGGTCCCGAGGGCGAACCGGGAACTAACGCTCGATCAGCGACGTGGACGTTGTTCGGCGTGCGATTCAAAATTACCTCGGTTTCACGTGACCGTTGAAGCAGGCTGGTCAACAACCCTTTATTCGTGTCGATCTCCTGCTGAATAATTCGGTAGTTTATGGCCGCTTCATTCTGATTCAAAACTCTGCTTCGTTGAGTTTCGAAATTTCCTCTTAACTCCCTCTCTCGCGAGGCCGCTTCTCGATAGGTTTGTTCAAGAGCCGCGATTTGCGTGTCGGTCGACCGTTTTCTGCTTGATTGAAGTTCTTTTTCGATGGACGCAATCTGCCGCTGCACTTTTTTTACCTCTGGCCACTCGTCCGTAAATTCAACCTTCAACTGTTCCAACTGCTGACGCAGGCCCGTAAGCTGTCCCTCCAAACCGGCCGTACGGGCGTCCTTACTTTCGGCCCCCGCGCCGCTCATAGGATTTTGCGAGGCCGCTCTGTAGGCCGCCTCGGCCGTTATACGGTCGTTTTCAGCTTGGCTTAGTCTGTTGTTAAGATCCGAAAGCCTTTGGACGACAGTGTTCTGGTTTGAGTCGAGGGAGAGTATCTGATTGCTTTTCGCGTAATTAATTAGATGCTCTTCCCCGGACCGGATCTGAGACTGCAATTCCGCGACCCGCTTTTGCAGAAAGTCGCTAGCGGAAGCATTTGTTTCAACCTTTTGCTCCAGATTTTGAAGGACGTACACATCCGCTACCGCATTTACTATCTTTGTAGCCAGCAAAGGGTCGTGGTGCGTGTATTCGACTTTTATAAG
>JANNGV010000506.1:0-3066 GCA_031404055.1 Chloracidobacterium sp. | reverse complement strand
GCCGCCGTCATCACCCACGCCGGCGAAGTTCTGCACACCGGTGCCAAGGAAGCGCTTAATGCCACTGGAGCGAAGTGATGGAGCGATCACGTAATCCGGGTTAGAGTTCACCCTGATCAAATGCCAGGCAAACAAGGCCAGCCCAATAACGCCTATTACTATTCCCCCGGTCTTCATAAGATCTTTCAATTTTGCACAAGTATTATGGGCGTGAATGCCGCAGAGATCTGTGTATTAAGCCCGACATTAACCCTTTGGAGACGGAGACGGCTGTGGTGCCGGTGCTCTACGGGGAGCGCTTGAGTGCCAATGCACTATCCGCCATTTTCCGTCGCGTTTTTCAAGAATAGCGGTACCCAGGCCGCCGCTCTCTACTTTTCTCGTACCCATCTCGGCGGCGAGCGTGTACTTAAATGTCGCCCACGCCGTCTTACCGTCAACCTTTACCTTCATATCGGAGAAGGCATATTTTGTGTTTTTGAATTCTTTCAATTCTGGGGCGAGATGGGTATTGCGGTAATCATTCCAACCATAATTGGCGTGACCGCTCTCGAAAACGGTTACGTCCTCAGTGTTCGCCCAGATATTGTCGAGCGCGGCCATGTCGGCCTTTTCGACAGCCACGGCCTCGCGGGTCATAACATCCATGACCGCTTTAACCTCGTCGGTCTGAGCGGAAGCCGTTTCAAAAAAGCCAAAACCCATAGCCGCAGCTATCATCATGACAAGAGCCATAGTCGAAACGGCTCGAACATTCAAATTCTTCATATTCTCAGTTTCCTCCACATTTTTGATCAAAATCCAGGCCCGCTGCTTCGCGGGACGTTTATTCTTCTGTAACCAACTTCGGTATTTTCCCTGAAAACGGCGGCATGTCGTCATCTTCCGGTGTGCCCCATTCACCACTTCCGCCGGCCTGTTCTTCTCTTTCGGCAATTACCCGATCCGCCGAATGTCTGCCGAATTTATAGAAGACGGCGGGCGTTACAAGCTGATCGAGCAATGTTGAGGTCAAGATGCCGCCGAGCACTACGACTGCGAGCGGATGCAGAATCTCTTTCCCCGGAGCATCCGCCGCAAGAATAAACGGCACAAGTGAAAGCCCGGCCGTCAGTGCGGTCATCAGCACCGGAACAAGCCTTTCCAGGCTTCCCCGAATGATCATCTCTTCGGTAAATCCCTCGCCTTCTTCTTTCATCAGGTGAAGGTAGTGCGAGATCATCATGATTCCGTTGCGCGACGTAATGCCGACGAGCGAGATAAAGCCGACCATCGTCGCGATCGAGAACACGCCGCCAGAGAGGAGCAAGTCCCAAACCGCGCCGATCAAAGCAAGCGGAATGTTTATCATTACTTGCAGCGCGACCCGCCAGTCCCCAAGTGCCTTTATCAGCAGAAAGAATATTGCGATGAGCGAAAATATTGTTAGCAATGAGAGCGTCCGGGTCGCCTCCTGTGTCGCCTGGAACTGGCCGCCGTATTCAAGAAAGTAACCCTCGGGAAGGCGCACCAGAGACCCAACGCGGCTTTGGATGTCGCCGACAACCGATCCCAAATCGCGTCCCGCGACGTTTGCACCGATGACGATGCGGCGTTTCGTGTCTTCGCGTAATATTTGGTTTGGACCTGGAATATTTTCAATGGTCGCGACCGCTGAGATCGGAATCTGTGTTCCGTTCGGAGCGTCAATCGTCACATTTTTGAGAGCGTCGAGGCTGTTGCGGGATGCTTCGTCAAACCGGACGACGACATCGTAACGTCGTGCTCCCTCGATTGCCTGTGAAACCGTTCGCCCATTGAGCGCTGTTTCAAGAGTTTGCGTAACTTCGCCCGGCTGAAGTCCGAATTGAGCGGCCTTAACGCGGTCAACATTAAAGCGAATCTGCGGTATCAGAACCTGTCTTTCAATCGAAACATCGGTTGCCCCTTCCACGGTTTGGATCGTATTGCGAATTTCCTCAGCCTTTGAACGCAAGGTCGCCAGATCGTCGCCGAACAGCTTGATGGCGATCTGAGCCCTGACACCCGATTGTAAATGGTCCAGCCGGTGAGAGATGGGCTGGCCGACACTGGTTGTAACGCCCGGCACGATCGCTAGTTTTTCGCGTATTTCAGCGAGGATCTCATCGCGTGTCCGGTCCGACTTTTTCAGGTCAACGTCAATTTCAGTGTAGTGAACGCCCTCGGCGTGTTCGTCAAGCTCGGCACGTCCTGTTCGCCTTCCGGTAGAAATAACTTCCGGTACTTCGAGCAGAAGTTTTTCAGAGATCTGCCCGATACGGCTTGATTCCGCCAGCGAGGTTCCCGGCTGGGCCTGAACATTGACCGTCAGCGTTCCCTCGTTGAACTCCGGCAGAAATGAGGTGCCGACAAATGGCAGCGTCGCCATCGTTGCCACAAAGATAAATGCGGCACCGATGATAACTTTGTACGGATGCTGAAGCGTCCAATGGAGCAGTCGTCCGTCAAACGCCTTCAACCGGCGGACAACAAAACTGTCTTCGTGCTCGCCGTCGGAAGCGCGAAAAAGATTCTTAATTCTAGAGAAGATTGTCGGATTTTCATCTACTTCGGCCTCGATCTCGTTCCGCCTTTTCTCCTTTTTCTCGTCTTTCCGTCGGAACATCTGCGGCAAAAGGTAGGACGCGAGGACGGGCGTCACGGTCAGGCTAACAACCAGTGAAGCCACTAGTGCAGTGATATAGGCAAGCCCCAACGGTGCGAGCAGCCTGCCTTCGACACCGGAAAGAGCGAATAGCGGAATAAACACTAGAGCGACGATAACGGTGGCATAGATGATCGACGAACGGACTTCGAGCGATGCCCTATATACGACTTCAAGCGAGGGAAGCGGATTTTCCAGCAGCCGGTTTTCGCGCAGGCGGCGGAAGATATTTTCAATATCAACGATCGCGTCATCCACAAGTTCGCCGATGGCTACTGCCAAGCCGCCCAAGGTCATCGTATTCACACTGATACCAAACGCGTAGAGAATCAGAAAAGTAACGATGAATGATAGCGGGATTGCCGTCAGCGTGATAAACGTTGTGCGAAAATTGAGGAGGA
>JANNGV010000505.1:0-9594 GCA_031404055.1 Chloracidobacterium sp. | reverse complement strand
TGAACAAGCCGCTTGAATGGCGGAATGCCGATTGGGTGGTTAAAAATATTTTTGAGATCAAGAACGGTAAGCGGATAAAGGTCGAAGATAATCTGATGACCAACAATTGGGCGATGGGACAGGACGGCATGGCGATTCTGTTCACGACCCGTGCCGATAATGGTCACGCGACGGTCATTGACGAAATCGAATTTACAGGGAACATCGTTCGCGGCAGCGGCGGCGGAATGAATATCCTTGGCGGCGAAGGATCGGGCGGGCACCGGCTGACCATTCGGAACAATATTTTTGACGACATAAACGGCCAGAAATGGGGCGGCGCCGGACACTTTATGAAATCGACGGACTGGGATGGCCTGACGATTGAGAGCAACACGATAGTTCAAACCGGCAACATCTCAAATGCCTATGGCGTTCCGATCAAGAATTTCGTCTTTCGCAACAATATCGTTTTTGAGAACGAATACGGCATTAAGGGCGACAATATGGGTTCAGGGCAGGCGGCTATCGCAAAGTTTTTCTCTAATGGAACGGTTACCGGCAATATAATAATTGGCGGAAATAGTTCGTTGTATAAGGAGTCCAATGTTTTTCTGGCTTCAATAGGTCAGGTCGGTTTTGAAAGCACGGAAAATGGCGAATATCGGTTGAAGCCAAGCAGTTCGTATTTGAAAATGGGTTACGGCGGCAAACGGATCGGGGCCGATCTGGATGTAAAACGTGTCGGAGGTAAGTAAATAAGCGTTCGCCGCCGAGTCGTGGCTTCATTCTCATCGATCTTCCCTCCAAAAAGATTTTCTTTGATTTTCCTCACACCGGTGCTATACTCCACGATATTCAAGAAAATTGGTCGATTTAGCTGCATTTTAGTAGGTAAAACATGTCTTTTGCCGGACTGTCGTTTCTTCCAAAGATGCGCGAGTCGTTTCAAATTTACCTTGTTCTGAAACGACGGCCCGATTGGCTGTATTTTCTGCCTAAGAATACTTAACGGAGGTATCAGGTCATGCGTTTATTTGCTTGTTATCTTTTGATTACCTTGTTTGTCGCCGTGAGCGTTTGTTTCGGACAGACGGACCGCAGTTCGCGGCCGATCATGCAGAAATTGCCGGAGAATACGGCTTCAAAAGACGTTGATGCCAGTCAAGGCTTGATCGAAGGAAAAGTAGTTCGGGTGCTCGATGGCGACACGATAAGTCTTCAGTCTCGCGACAGGGTGATACATACTGTTCGTCTCCAGGGCGTCGACGCGCCGGAAGAGAAACAGCCGTTCGGCAAAAAGTCGCGGAAGAACCTTGAGGAACTAATTTTGGACAAAGACGTCAAGGTTGTCGTGCATAAAAAGGATCAGGGCGGCAGGTTTATCGGCAGCGTATACCTGCTCGGCCGCGATGTTGGCCTGCTTCAAATCGAATGGGGCATGGCATGGCACTATAAGCTTTACGGTTACGAACAAACCGCCGCCAGCCGCAAGACATATGCACTTGCGGAAGCCACGGCCCGCACCGACCGGATGGGGCTGTGGGAGAAGCCGGACGCTATGCCGCCGTGGGAGTACCGAGGTGAGATGAAGCCGCCTGAGCCGGTCATCGTAAAATCCGCAACTCCGCCTCCATCCGTACCAGCCGCCACTTCCGAGAAAAAATACAAGCTTGGTCCGCGTGGAGGCTGTTATTACGTCAGCCCGTCCGGCCGAAAGGTCTACGTTAACGAAAAAAGCCTTTGCGCGGGCATTAGTACAGGGGTGAAGCAATAGCTGGATTGGTCCGGGTTATGACGACGAAAGCTTGTCCAAAATGTGAAAAGATAAGTGATTCGGCACTGCGGGTGTGTACTTGCGGACACACGTTCTATGCGAAAACTCCGGATGATTCAGACATTTCTTCATTCGAACCGGTTCGTCTGGGATTGGTCGGAAATTACAAGATCAATAGGCTTCTCGCTTTGCTGGCGGTTCTCATTTTGTCAGCGGCGGGCTTTTGGGCCTTTTTCAACTACGACAGTTCTTCCGCCGACGAGAGCGATAATGGAACGACGCGCGATTCGATATCCAAAACGGAGGATCAGAGGAATTTTGCAGGCAATACAACACCTAAGAATTTGTTCGAAGGTGTGGTTACCAAGGTCATTACGGGCGACGCAATCACTATTCGTAAGGTAAATGATCAAGAGCATCAGGTAAGGTTATTCGGAATTGCCGCGCCCAAAATGAACGACCAGTTCGGTAAGGAAGCGAAAGAAAGCCTGTCAGCCGAGATTTTGGGAAAGAATGTCCGGGTAGTTGTAAAAAGAATTGAAGATAATGGGGTTATTGTCGGCAGAGTGATGCGTGACGACGTGAATGTTTGTCTCGAACAGATTCGGAAGGGGTTTGCGACGCACAATTTATCGGTTGAGCAGACGCAGGAAGAACAGAAACTTTTCGCTGAAACGGAGGCTGCGGCAAAAAACGCCAAAGCTGGTTTGTGGTCTCTTGGCGAGCCCCCGGTTGAACAGCAAGGTGAACCCGATATGGCGGCCGTGAAGGATGTGCGGACACTTTCGACCAGGTCGAGCGGTCCCTCGGTTCCGAACGCCGAATTATCGAATCCAGTTGTGCCGGATCAAAAGGAAATCAGAGTCGAGACACAAATCCTTCCTCCGGTAGTTGCCACGCCAAAGCCCACGACGCAGTTGCCCGTGCCCGCGTCACCGGCCTCGAAGATGACAACCGCAGTCGAACCAAAAGCCGAAGTGAAGCCGCCTGCTGTATCGCTCATACAATACATACGTGGGCCTCGCGGTGGTTGCTATTATATAAATTCAAGGGGATCAAAGACTTATGTCGACCATAGCCTTTGCACGTGAGACCGTTCTTTTTTTCGGCTACTATCGGAATCGTCAGGCGGCGGCTGCGGTGATTAAACTTAGAGGTGGCTGATGTATGTAAGATTGCTTGGCTTACCACTTATCCTTTGTTTGGCAGCAGCTATGTCCAGCGGTCAGGTAGCTGTGCCGTCAAGCCGATCAAAACCCACGGTCGTTATTCCCCCCGATACAATTGACAAAAAAGTAAGTCTCCTTGAGGGCAATGTCGTTCTGATTCACGATGGCGATACCTTCACCCTCGCAGCCAGGGACGGAAAAGTTTACAGAATCCGTCTTCAAGGCTGCGATGCTCCTGACGATAAACAAAATCATGCGGAAAAATCAAAGCAGAATCTAGCGGTCTTGATTCAGGGCATGGACGTAATAGTCGCCGTGTTGGACAAAGATATTGATGATGATGCGTACTTTGGCAGCGTTTATCTCGAAGGGCGGGACGTTGGCCTTACGCAAATCGAATCCGGTATGGCTTGGAATTCCACCGCGAATGGCCAGGTAATACCAGAAGAAGGCACAAAAAGATACGCACAGGCCCAGAGTCAAGCTCGTGCGGCCGGACTTGGTATTTGGTCGGAGAAAGACCCAATGCCGCCTTGGGTCTTTCGGGGCGAAAAGAATGTCCCGCTGCCCTCTAAAATCTCGCCCGCACCGGTTGCCGTTATCGACAGCAGAATAATCGGCAACATAAACAGCGGTATATATCACTGGCCCGGCTGCTCGGGTTATGCGAAAGTCGCCGCTCATAACCGCATTGTTTTCAATACAATAAAAGATGCCGAAACCGCCGGTTACCGGGCCGCAAAGAATTGTTCGACTCCCAAACCGTAATACCAGTGCCATACGAAAAAAAAGCAAGCCGTTAGGCTTGCTGAGGATGGACTGCAAATAAATTTGTAAGAATTTGGTACACCCGGCATGATTCGAACATGCGACCCCTTGATTCGTAGTCAAGTACTCTATCCAGCTGAGCTACGGGTGCGTAAAGCGAATTATTAGACTACAAATCAAACGATGGCGTGTCAAGCTTACGATTTGATCCAGCATCTTCGCGAACTTTGCGGTAAAAGAAGATTTGAACACAAAGGACGCGAAGGGAGAACACAAAGTTCGCAAAGCAGCTCCGGCAAGCAACACAGAAATAAGACAAATACCATTTGGCTCGCACGTCCCGAATCATACAAAGTATATTCTACCGAGCGAAATAGCCTTGCCGCGAGCGCAGGATCAGGTCTGGGGATGAAACTTCGACCCGGATTGCCCGCCATTTTCCGTCGCGTTTGTCGTTGACCGGCTGATATTCGACGGTGTAAAGGGCCCGCAGATCAGCCGCGACCGATGCGTAGAGCGTGGCCATTTGGTCGAGTCTTTCTATTGTATTCAGCGTGCCCCCGGTGCGGTCCGCGACCAGCTTTAACCTGGTTCTCGCAGCTTTGAACATGGCCACCTGAGCGGGTGTCGGATCGGCAAGGCGGGCAGGGTCGCCGGTCGGTAAAGCAAGAGGATATATCGTCACTCCCTGAGCATCCGAACGGTTTAGAATGCGATTTAAGACCTCGCTCGTTTCCGGTTTGATAGCAGTCGGGATCTGTGCCTCGCTTAAACCGGACAGTAATTTTCGGTCAATGTTTTGCGAATCCGTATCCACGCCGTCAGTCAGCACAACGATAGCTTTTCTGCGGCTATTTTCCTTCGACAGTTTTTCAAGCGAGAAAAGCAGTGCGCGATAGAGATCCGTGTCACCGCTGCCGTTCGCGACCGAAATAGAATGAGCGGTGGCCCTCCGATTCGTTGTGAAATCGTTCAGTAGATTGACCTTGCTGTAAAACTCGACGACCGCAACCCGGTCGTCCGGTGCAAGGGCGTCAAGAAAACGTGCGGCAGATAGCTGTATGTTTTGACGAAAACTGCGTGTTGAGCCGCTCATGTCCAGCAACATAACGACGCTGAAGGGTGCTGTTGTGTATTCGAATCTTGAGATCTCCTGTTTCACCCCGTCTTCGAAGAGCACAAAATTCTCTTTATTGAGGCTCGTGATCGGGCGTCCGCGCGGATCGACAACGCCAATGTTTACTCGTACGATCGCCGAATCAACCCTGATCGGATCGTCAACTTGGGCCCGAATACACAGCGATCCAAATAGAATTAGCAAGAATACAAGTGGCTTTCGGATGAGCATAATGAAGTCTAACAATCAGACGCTGTATCACGAAACGCGGTTGCATCACCATTGGTTCATATTTTCCTTAACATTGTTTACGTTTTGGTCTATAATTAAATGTTCACTCGTTGTTAACCGAGTTTTCTAAATCCTGATTTATAAGCGCGATGCCGGCCGCGGAGATTGATCAACAATGTTCTATAAGCCGAAGTTTTGCTGCAACTGCGGCGAGAAAATCGAAACTATCGACTGGAAATTGTGGACCAGCCGTCGTTTTTGCGACGTTTGTGCGGTAGAGCAAAAAGAACACGAGCTGTTGCCGCGGGTAATTGTAGCGATAGCGGTTTTGTTTGGTATTTTTGGTGTCGGAGGCTATCTTCAAAAACAGGATGTTGGCCTCGTAAAAAATGAACTAAACGCGTTGGGATCACCAGGTCCGAAAAGGGCGGTCGCCGCCGAAACAAAACGGCAGCCGGTGCAGGTTGACCCAAGCGTTTACGGGCTGGAAATTAACAGATCGGATAGCGCAGGGACTGCGAAGACGGCCACTGAAAGCCCGACAGTAGCGGAATCTAAGGAGCAACCAAAGATTCGAAAAATCGCATCCGAAGAGTCGATATATTTTTGCGGAGCAATGACAAAAAAGGGAAAGCCTTGTTCTCGCAGAGTAAAATCGAATGAACGCTGCTGGCAGCACGTCGGACAACCATCGTCAGCACCCGCGCGCAAGGTTCCGGATGTCTTCTAGCGTTTATTCGCGGTAGATTTGATTGCGATGGAATCGACTTATTTCAAGTTGATTGACATATTTTGAAATTATAGAGAATTCTAAAGATCGGACTCTATCACTCCTTTTGACGGCGACCCGAAACTTAATGAAACCATTAGCTCAAAACACGTTGATCCAGAATCGCTATTTGATAGTTCACCTTATTGGCAAAGGTGGAATGGGTGAAGTTTACTTAGCTGTGGATCAAAGGTTAGGCAGCGCCGTCGCGCTCAAAAGAACGTTTTTTGCGGGCGATGCAATGCTGGGTAATGCCTTCGAGCGCGAGGCAAGGACACTGGCCCGCATGCGTCACCCGGTTTTGCCAAAGGTAAGCGATCATTTTGGCGAGAATGAAGAGCAGTACCTCGTCATGGAACATATTTCAGGTGACGATCTGGCCAAACGTCTCGAAGTTGCTCAAAAGCCTTTTCCAGTTAGCTGGGTCCTGTTTTGGGCTGATCAGCTTCTGGACGCGCTTTCGTACCTGCACATGCACGAGCCGCCCATCATTCACCGGGACATAAAGCCGCAGAATCTCAAGTTAACCGACGAAAATCATATAATTTTACTGGATTTCGGTCTGTCCAAGACATCGACGGGGCAAACGAATATTTCTCAATCGGGAAGTACCGGAAGCGTGGTCGGATACACGCCGCACTATGCTCCTATGGAGCAGATAAGGGGCATAGGTACGAGCCCGCGGAGCGATCTTTATTCACTTTCCGCGACGCTTTACCAGCTGATGACCAATACGGTCCCGGTTGACGCCTTATCACGGGCCGACTCGATGATCAATGAAATGCCCGATCCGATCGAACCTCCTTTCAAGGTGAATCCCGAGATACCGCAGAACGTCTCGGATGTCATTCTCAAGGGAATGGAAGTTAGTCAGGAGAAGCGGTATTCGGACGCCCGCGAGATGCAAAAGTTGCTGCGCAAGGCATTTAACGAAATGCAGCAGGCGACCACGGCCAAAACCGTGGCGTTCAGCGTCAGTGATGAACGGGTCGCCGCTATCGATCAACCTGCCGCTGCTTTGGCATCGAACGCAGGACAAAACCGCGCCGCGAGCCATCCGTCTAACGAACAGGAAACCGCCCCGCCTCAGTCAAAATCGGCCGGTTTTACTGAAAACAATTCCGACACGCCAGTGGACCTTGAGGCTACAATGGCATACGATCCAGCGCCGACGCCGTCCTTGGTAAAGCAGGCGGACGTAAGAACCGAGGTTTTTCTGGCCGGCAGTAATTCCTGGCCGGTGCCTGAAAAGCAGAGTTACGAAGCACCGGCGCAGCCCGTGAACGAAATGCCTTCGCCTCCGGCGCCGAGTTTCTTTAACACGAAAGATTTTGCGTCAATGGATTCGAATACCGATCCGACCGGTTATTCGCCGGGTGCAACCACTCCGTTCATTCCGACGGACAGTGGCGGAACATCGCCTGGAGTGGCTAACACGGAAGCCAACTTTTACGACAATGCTCCCTCTAGCAACGAAACGTTTTCCACTCCGGCTTCGCCATATTTCGATGTTCCGGAATCAGAATCCGAAACGCGGTCCGAACCGCAACCGGCAGGTTATGCAAGTCAACCAGCGGTTGCCGCGGCGGGCGGTAAGAAATCGTCTAAGAAGGTATTTGCCGTTGTCGGCGGTCTCGCGGCCCTCTTTTTGCTGACGGTTGCGGTTGCGGGCGGCGCGTGGGTATATATGAATTACGGCGGTCAGTTCGGGGCTGATCCGACGCCGTCGCCTACGCCTACGCCCGAAGCGACCGTCGAGGAGACGCCATCGCCTTCGCCTACAGTCGAAACATTATTTAATTCAAATACCGAAGGCCCCGATTCGGGCAATTCGAATACGAACACGAATACTAACGCCAATCGCGAGGATTTGACCGTTCCTCCGACGCCATTCCCGACGCCGGTAACCGATTCCACTCCGTCAACGAGGCCTACACCTCAGAGCTTGCCGCGCGAGACGCCTATCAGGCCGGTGGGAACGCCTAAAGACAGACCCACGCCAAAACCGAAGAAGACCCCTGTCGTATCTCCGACGGTTCTTCAGTGATCAGGAGAATTTGTATGAAGAATAGAATTTTGCCAAAACTACCGATATTTCTTCTATTGCTGGCCGCTTTCTCATTTCTGGCGATAGAAATCGATGCCCAGTCGAAAAAAGACCGGCGGCGGGCTGAAGATCTTGTCAAAGAAGGGGAAAAGGCATTCAATCAGAAAAATTACCGCCTTGCAGCTGATTCGTATGCTGCGGCCGCAAAGGTGATTCCGATCAATGCTCAGGCTCACTACAACAAAGGGTGGGCACACTATTATCTTAAAGAGATTGACCTTACTATCCCGGAATTTGATATGGCCTTAACCAAGGGCTATAAGCCGGCGGTAGAAATTTATAAGATTAGATGGCAGTTGCACACAGAGAAAAAGAATTATGATCTGGCGGCCGAAGACATAAAGCGGGTTTTGAAGGCCGAGCCGAACAATACCGACTTCGTATTGGCTCTAGCGGATATAAGTTACGATAAAGGGTCGTTTCAGGACGCGTCGGATGCCTATCAGAGGGCGATCTTGAGAACCCCCGGCAACGGGAATCTTTTTTTCAAGTTGGCAATGGCCAAGTCGAAACTTGGCGATATCGAAGGACAAGCGGCCGCCGCCGAAGAGGCCGTTAAGAAAAACACGCAATACCTGGCGGAGTCTTACCGGCTTATTGCCGATGCCCGCGTACGGCAAAAGAGGATGCCCGAAGCGATTGACGCATACGAGCGGGCGTTACGATCAAAACCCGATGTTTACGAAGCATATCGAAATCTTGCGGAACTATATCGGGCGGAGAATCGAATCAACGACGCTATCGAAATTTCAAAGGCCGGTCTTCGCCAGTTTCCAAACGACGGAAACATATTTACGGAAATATCGTGGTACTACAGTCTGGCGGGAAGGACCGAGGATGCGATTGAGGCAGGGCGGGCGGCGACCCGGCTCTTGCCGCAGCAGGCGCTCGGCTTTACCAATCTTTGCCGTGCGTATAACGACGGCAGCAAGCCGGAAATGGCTATTTCGGCCTGCAATAGTGCCCTTCGCCTCAGCCCTAACGATGGCGAAACGAATTTTTATCTCGGGCGGGCCCACGCATTGCTGCAAAAACCCGCTGAAGCGGATAAATTTTATAAACGAGCCGTTTCAGGGCTCGTTGAATATACAAAAAACAACCCGGATTATTCCGATGGATTTTATCTGTTGGGTAACGCTTACGCCGAAGACGGACAAAGCGCAAAAGCGCTGGAAGCATATAAGAAATGTCTGGAGCTTAATCCACGGTTCTCTAAGGCCCAGTTTAATATCGGCGTCATCTATGTAAATCAGGGAAACAAGGCCGGCGCGATGGAGCAGTACAACGCCCTCCTTGTCACAAATAAAAAATATGCCGAGGATTTGAAATCATCTATCGACAAAGTTTTCAAACTATAATATCTAGTCGAAGCTGACATAGTATTGTCTTAACTTAGTGTTGCTTTTGAACTATATATTTCTTCTCCGTAATCTTTGTGTCTTCTTGGTGTTCTCTGTGTTAACCGCTTTTTCAACACTGAGAGCACAAAGTGAAGACACTAAGATCACAAAGGTTTTTTCAGCATCAATAAAATTAAGACCCTGTAAAGACTATTAAACCCGGATTAGGCGATAGGATTTCAAATTAGCTGAAAAGCGGTAAGGGTTACGCAGGTATGCGGGATCTTGTCCGTGCTTTGTTCCTCTTGATCCGTGGTTAAAGATTTACCACGGAACT
>JANNGV010000504.1:0-2075 GCA_031404055.1 Chloracidobacterium sp. | reverse complement strand
CGGGACATTCCACTTTTGGACGAACGCTCATATTGGACAAACCCCAACGCGACAACTTTCAGCCCCGAAAAAATGGCGGAATGGCAGAAACAGGCCGATGATCTTAATGCGCAGGGAAAAGGCGATATGGCCTGCTTTTACCTCAGGCGAACTTAGCGGTTCACTTTTTTCCGACTATTTTGATGCCGAGTAGAAATTTCACTATTCGGTTGAACGTCAGCAGTTTTCTCACGGAATGAGGCAAAGGCTCGATCAGTTGTTCAACGAACTTAAACAGACAGGTGGGGAGAAAGACGAAATATTCGCCAAACCGGACGTAGATCCGCGTGCTTAAAAACCCGGTTTCTTTAAATATTTGGTCCATTTCGCCAACGGTGTATTCCTTTAAATGCAGGCCGGTCGCGACGGGATCGAAAGTTCTCGAAATGTCGTGCGGGCCGCTCAGACGATTTGGAGTTACACAAAAATAAATGCCGCCGGGTTTTAATGTCCTGTAAACATTCTGCAATTGCTTCAAAGAATCGTCCGGATGCAGGTGTTCCATCAATTGATTGCTGTAGGCGACATCAATAGTCTCCGGCGGCAGTGGAATGCTGCTCCCATCAGACAAAATTAGGTTAAAGTTCGCAGGGGCATTCAATTTTTTTGTAATTTCCGTCGAAACGTCGATTGCGTAAACTTGGTTTACCTGTTTAGCAATCTCAAGCGAGACCGCACAATCACCCGGACCGATCTCTAAAAATACGCTCTCTTTCTTGAGAAAAGGCTGTAAGCTCGCGATTTCTTTTATCGATCGCGACTTGTGTTCATTAACCTCCTCATCCGCCAGCATCGGATGATGCGGAACCTGCCGGAAAAGCTCATCATATGCCCAGGTATAAAGGTTCGCCCGCTCTTCCGTCGTCGAATTTCGCAAGCGGCGGGCAATTCCTTTTTCTATTTCATAATGCTCTTGGATCTGAGCTAAGGTTTGTATTCGCATCGTGGATCTATAACCCATGGCTGCCGTATTTCAGCATCTGCTTTCTTCGCCTTCGATCCCGCAGAACCTTGTGTGCCCGAAGCGGAAGCAGGGTCCGGATAAAAATCTTTCCAAGTTCAAGCAGTGAATTCGAACCGTTCCAATTTTCCCGCAGCATTTTTATAGCTTCCGCTTTTTTGTCCTGACGAAGGAAATTTGCGACCGACACGAACTTAAGCCTCCTTTGCGATATTTTAAGCTGTTCGGACGTAATGCCGATTTCCGCCGCGACCCGGTTTTGTGCGGCAAGCCACTCGTTTAACATCGTTCCGTAATCACGGCTTGCGTTGTAGGAGTGCTGACGCCACGAGATCAATACGTCGTCCGACGCCGCAAACGCGCCCCTGACCGAAAGCCGCAGGTAAAGTTCGTAATCTTCAAGGATCGCATCTTCATTCCAGCTAAGGCCGTGCAAAGCCGCCGACCGGAATACGACCCCCGATGTCACCGGAACGACGCCGTTCAAAAGATTCTGAAGAACATCGCCGTCAGCGAACCGCTTCCAGTCTTTTGTACAGTCCGTGATCCGGTCTTGCTCATCGATCAAAAATGCATGTCCAAACGCCAAAACCGCGTCCGCGCGATCGCTTAGAAGGCCGGCGCGCTGCGCCAGATACTCAGGCCGCCACGTATCGTCCGAACCGATGTAGGCGAAAAACTCGCTGTCCGAAAGAGAAAAAGCCTGATTCAATGTGGCTGACAGACCTCGATTTTCGCGTTGGATGAATTGGTGCTCAAACGGACAATCCTTAAGAGCTTTCCCGATAATCTTGACGGATTCGTCTTTTGATCCATCGTCTATTACAATCAACCTTTTCGGCGGCAACGTTTGGGCAAAAACAGAGCGCAGTGTCCGCTCGATAAAAGGTTCATGATTGTAAGATGGAACTACGACCGTAACATCGCGCATCTATCCAATTGTAGAGTTCCGCTATCAAACTGCAAAATAGGTTAAATGAGAATCCTGCATTTTCTCGACACACTGAATCGTGGCGGGGCCGAAACGCTGGTTCTGGACGTTTGTCGCAATGCACGCACAGCTGACCTCGATATC
>JANNGV010000503.1:0-1633 GCA_031404055.1 Chloracidobacterium sp. | reverse complement strand
ATATCGTTAATCGCGGCGATGGCTTCTGCGCGATCCTTCGCCACGACGACGCCCTTGCCGGCGGCAAGGCCGTCTGCTTTGACAACGACCGGCGTAGATTCATCGCCGAAGACACCCGATGTCAGAATCTCAACTGCCCTTGCGGGCGAGTCAGCCTGCGAATAATTTGCCGTCGGGATGCTATGCCGCTTCATGAAATCTTTAGCAAATGATTTGCTTGCTTCGAGCCGTGCGGCCTGCCTGGAAGCCCCAATTATCTTCAATCCATTTTTTTCGAATTCATCGACGATACCGAGAGCAAGCGCCGATTCGCCGCCGACGAACGTCAGGTCCACCGAATTTAGACGGGCAAATTCGACAAGACTCTCGATCTGTTCGGGTTTTAGCGCGACGCACTCGGCAATATCCGCTATCCCTGCGTTACCGGGAGCACAATAGATCTTTGTGACTCTATCGCTTTTTGCAAACGCCGCGCAGATCGCGTGTTCTCGGCCGCCTGACCCGATGACCAAAATATTCATATGTTCTTTCTAATCCAAAGAGAATGTACTACAATTAGAAATTAACGTTGCTTGACACAGAAACTCAATAGTTATACGGTCGGAAATTGGCTCGTTTCAATTGCCGACAATTCGGTTATTAGTGCTTCGTAGGTACAATTTACTACAAGAACATTCTTTAATCGACCTTTTATGTTGGGGTCGGTTCGGGCTGAGAGCGATTTTGAATATTTACGCTTATTAGGTGTTTCACAAGAACGCGAGCGAAAAATTTGACAAGGAGGGTGCAAATGTCGGTGAATGATTTAAATAATGCATCTGCTGAAGCCCTTGACGAAATTGAATTTGCTGATCGCCCCATAGTATGTGGAGACTGCAGCAAGAGTTTTGTGTGGACTGTCGGCGAACAAGCGTTTTTTCGAGATAAGAATCTCCAGAATCCCCCGAAGCGTTGCAAAGACTGCAAACAAGCCAAAAACGAACGGCTGGCGGCTATAGCGGCCGCCCAGGCCTCCGGCATACGCCAACGGATTGAAGTCGCGGTGAGTTGTGCCAGATGCGGCGAAACCACCACGGTCCCGTTCTACCCGTCACAGGGCCGACCGGTTTACTGCCGGTCCTGCTATCTCGAGCTAAACCCATCGATCCTCAATGGCGGAACTTTACAGTAGATCCTAACGAAAATCACCCTCCTACATGAACGTTCGGCCGATCTTCGGGATCGGACTTTGCCTGCCGCAAGATCTCTCTTGTTACAGGTGCGGTGTCGCCTTCGCCGAAAAGGATGTATCTAGCGAGATAAATCAGCGGATTGCCCTCGCTCCAGCCAAAGTAAACGTGAGGTGTCTTTCCTGTTTTTTCCTGTAGATACAGCAAAAAGGCCGCGATCGCGTTGGGTACGGCCGGAGCTTCCGTCCGCAATACGCGATAGCCGTCAACGTCATAGCCCCTTATTCGCAGCCTTCCCTTAAACTCAGAAGCATCGCCGGTCTCGATCTCATAAAAGACGATCGGGTCGGTTGACGGGATGTGGTTATCGATCCTTTTTTCGTGCTCCTTGAATCGATACTCAGCCAAATCACCTGTTTCACGACGGTTTGTCACAATCCTTATCTCGCCTTCGGAGTTCAAAT
>JANNGV010000502.1:0-1528 GCA_031404055.1 Chloracidobacterium sp. | reverse complement strand
GCGGAAGGCTTTTTGTCGATGATTTTGTTCGGAATGATCTCGCGACCGGCCCGTTCATTGATGTTTCGGGAGACGGCCCATACCTCGGTCTTCAACACGTCGCCAAGGACGGCTAGGCCACCATTCGTGTCACCGTAAAGCGTGCAGTAGCCTACGGCCAGCTCTGATTTATTGCCCGTGGACAGAAGCAAGCGGCCTTCGGAGTTGGAGATCGCCATCAGTATTACTCCGCGAAGCCGTGACTGCATATTCTCCGCCGCCAGGCTTTCGCCGCCCTTTGTCGGCTTGTGCAAATTCATTTGCTGGAGAAGGACCTCAAAGGTGGCGGAAATCGGCTCGATGCGGCTTTTGCAGCCGAGATTTTTAACGAGTTCTTCGGAATCTTTTATGCTTCCTTCGGAAGAAAATGGAGACGGCATCATGACGCATAGCAAATTTTCGGCCCCGATAGCCTCTGCGGCGAGGGCGGCGACTAGGCTTGAATCGATGCCGCCGGAAAGGCCGAGAACGCATTTCTTAAAGCCGTTTTTACGCGCATAATCGCGGATTCCTAAAACAAGAGCTTGTCGGATAGATTCTGTTTCACCTCCTGTGATACCGCGTGCATCCGCCTTGCGTACATCGAGTTCGACGGTTTCGACAAACTCCTCAAACGCTGCCGCCTGCAGAATAATGTCGCCTTCTTGGTCGGCAACTAGACTCGCACCGTCGAATATTATGCCATCGTTGCCGCCAACCAGATTTACAAAGATCACCGGCGTTTTTGTCAGTTTCGCCCGGTGCGAAACCATGTCGCAGCGGAGCTTTATCTTGCCTTTGTTATACGGGGAAGCATTGATCGCTACGATGATCTCGGCACCGTGTTGGACGACAATATCTGTCGGATCTTCGTCGTAAAGCCTTTCCCTCCAAAATGTTTTGTCGTTCCAAAAGTCTTCACAAACTACAACTCCGATGTTGTGGCCTTTGCCGTCGCGGTCAAATACCTCAACGATGCCGTTAGGATGGGTTTCAGGTTCAAAGTACCGGGGATCGTCGAAGACATCGTATTCGGGGAGCAAAGTTTTGTTTACGTATTGGACCAACTTGCCATTTGAAATGACCGCCGCACAGTTGTAGATACGACGACCGTCTTTATCGTCATTCCGGTGGATCGTCCCGACAACGGCGGTTATGCCTTCCGTCGCAGGAATGATCTTTTCCAGCGGCTCATGTGCACGCTCGATTATATCCGTATCCTGAAACCAGTCCTGCGATGTATAACCGTGCGTGATCACCTCCGGAAATACGATAATATCCGAACCATCGGCCTTTGCCTTCTCGATCGCGGCGACGATCTTAGAGACGTTTCCGTCAAGATCACCGTTGGTCGAGTTAATTTGTGCAATCGTTACTCTCATAATGAAAATTATAGTCGTAGAGCCCTGTTTTGCCACAATGACGCAACTGTCGAGATTTCAACCCAGCGGATGGGTTGTTTGCTTCACGGCGAATCGGATCGCTGCGTTCCGGATGTCTTCAAAACGAC
>JANNGV010000501.1:0-4041 GCA_031404055.1 Chloracidobacterium sp. | reverse complement strand
GATTGCACGTCCGGATCAGGATACGCATATCGGACTTGTCTTTTACGACCTGGATATAGCCGCTAAGGTCCGAATAATGCGGTTAGCCATATGTCTGATTAGTAATCGTTGAAACACCGCCTATCGACTCGATCGAGCCATCTTTTTTCAGCTCCTCGCCGATCAGGATCGGATCGATACTCTTCGAAGCCTCAAAAAGCGAAATCATCGCCGTAAAGATACGACGGTGCAGCGGCGAATAATAATCTTCCGCCTTAAGCTGCTCGACCGCCTGCGAGATCAGCGAATTATCCAACAAAATCGCGCCCAAAATGGCCCGTTCGCTGTCCTCACTGCTCGGCAGCGGGCGTTCTAAAAATTGTTCACGTCGTGCTTCGGGAAATGCTGCCATTTGTATAAATCCAGGATGAGATTACTAAAAGGATTGGAGTATTCTACGGCTAAATCACAATGGTGTCGAAGCCAGTTTCGATATTTTTTTGTCAGGTACGATTGCGTTTAAAATGAAAAACCGCGATTAGAAGGAATCGCGGTCACTTTAACAGAAAAGCGAAAATCGGTTGAAATAGTTTTTTTTAATGATTTATTGTTTTCGCGGTTTCCGTTACATAAGCCGCGATTAGCGATTCTATTGCGTCCGAATCCGGCTTGGCGATAAAGGCGTTTGCACCGGCGTCCATTGCCTTTTGCCGGTCGGTCGCACGCGTATCACCCGTGTAAAAAACGATCGGCGTCTGCGGGCTGAATTTATGCAGATCGCGGCACAGATCGAATCCGCTTCCAATATCGAATCTGCTTGCCAAAAGAAACAGATCAAAATGTTTTGCCTCGGCCGATTGAAAAGCGCCTTTTACCGTGTGCTCGGGCGAGACATCTATATCCGAAAATCCAAGCAGCGTTTGCAGCATAAAACAGGAATCTTCATCGTCATCGACATACAGAACAGTGAACTTGTGCGGGCCAGCCATGACATTTCTCCTTCTAACTTTTAGGCGATGGCCGGTTCGAGATATTCAAACCGGCCGCCTGCCTCACCCACCCCTTGTTCGCTCGTTCATCGGCGGAATTGCCGTAGGCCGAAACCTTCGTCGCGTCCGCTAATCTTAATCTCCAATTAATATCCGATTCGCCCTTTTAGATTAGAAACCATTCACATGCCACTGCACATTTTTTGCTAAATAATTGCTCCCGCCGCTCTGACGGTCCGCCAAATGTTGCTTCGTAATGATAGCGATGCGACCTCTGACTCCGGCGAACTTTCATGCCTAACCTTTTCTACGCCAGCATCAACCTCACGCGGCGTGCCGATGTCTATATTTCCATCAATTTGTTGTGCCGCATTATCTGCAGCTTTTACCAATTCATCTATGTACATATTCCCCTTGTCTTCGGCATGTTTAGCTAATCGTGAACGCGATCCGAACCGCCTATTTTCACGAGTTTGTTGTAGACGCCAAGCAGTAAAAAGGGTGAAACCCATTGACCGACAAAGCGGCTATTCTCCACGTCGCCTTTTACCTTAAAGAAGAGCGATATTCCTAGTGATCCCATAGCGGCCCAGAGAAAAATATCAGATGGCAATTTAGCCGTTTGTTCTTCGATCGTCCGGGCGACGATCCCTTCCGAATGCTCCTTTGCCTCTTGGGTTGGAGCGTGTTGCGTTGCTGCACTCATTATTTTGTTCCCTCTTGACTTTCGATTTACTTCTTAACTTTTTTCAAGGATTCCGGTTTGTGAGCCGCCTTTTTTCCGCTTTTACTGCTCTCTACCAAAATTTCAGGATTCTCCCGTGAAGCCGCTACGTGGTGACCTTTTATCTCCATCGGTTTAGTCAGCTTTTTCTTTACGGTCCCGGACGTTTTTCCCTGCGGCGTTTGCCATTCAACTTTGTCGCCGGTTTTTAATTTACTTTTAGATCGATTCACCGAATCGCCGGTTGACGGATTGTCCGCTTTTTTTGCTGCCATCTTTCTCCCGCTAAAAATAATTTGTCTAATTTTGTCTAATGATAAGCGGCCTCACTTTTTTCCTTCAATGCCGGCTGCAAATACCTGACCAATCGCCAACGTGCTATCTGTGATATGACCGCTGTTTCGTCTAACTTAAAATCCTCTGCGTGCTTGGCGTAACGCCAGATATCCTTAAAAATTTCTTCTGTTGCCGCTTCGGCTTCTTCGTTGGACCTGGTCATTTTTTTTGCCAAGGCCCAAATAAAATTGCCGTATTCGGACACGCATTCCTTTATAGCCGATTTGTCACCTTTCCCGACTCTCATAAGCAGCGACGAACGATACCTCGTTCCGACCTCCGCGGTTGCTGTCTCGACTCACGTTTCAAACATTGATAAAACCTAATCTTTGGAACGGACCATGCTTTCTGAGCATGTCGACTGTAGCCCGAGCCAAAATTGCGAGCCCTCACAATAGTTCGACTTGCGTCGATCAACTTCAGTAAAGTCTAAGCGGCCTTTCCCGCACATAGCGCCGCTGCCAAAATCCCCATCGCCAACCAATGTCAAGCGGGTTAAAAGTTTCGTGAAGCCCTAGCAGTACTGCTATACGTAACTGGCTGTAATAGACTGAAAACAGGATGATCTTCATAAGTATTTGTCCTTTTGACTGATCGGCGGAAGAAAAAAAGGGATGGGTGCATTTCCCAATTCATCCATCCCTGCCAAGTAGCTTAAAAACCTACCATTCTTCCGTCCCAACAAAATTAAATCCCGCCCCGTCCGCGCCTTTCAAGGCATTTTGGGATGGCGTCCGACCTCAAAACTTGGAGACCGGACGCCGCGTGGGCAGACTAAGTGTTATAAAAGCGCATGGGTCACGAAAATCATTTGTTTATTAAGTCTGAAGACGATCAACTTTTCTCAAAATAATCTGCGATGAGAAAGTCTTACAAAAATGAGGGACGGCCGTATTTCCCCTATTCAGCCGTCCCCCAAAGTAGCGTCGGCTACCAATATTCACTAATTGTCACTGATCTCCTCCGCATACGCTCCGGACGGTTTCTTATAAAAGGTATTTCCCTGTCCCGGCGATTCAATGCTTCGGTATGCAAGTAATATAACTTATTCATCAGCCTTAATATGTACGTTTTCGCACGTATAAGAATTTATTTTTGTGCGGTAGCTTGTTTAAATTTAGTGACGTTCGAATGCAGGTAAAAACAAAAGAAATATTCTGCATTTATTGGTTAGACGAGGTACCAACGTACCGCCTTATACCAAAACAGTGCCGGAAAAATCCTAGGTGTGTTTTCACACACTTTTCTATTTCGTCTAATTTATTTTTATGTTATGCTTCTGATATTCCAGCAACAGGGGGAGATGGGTATGACCGTAACCGAGAATACGGATGCGGGACTGCGGAATCATCTACTCGCCGCGTTGCCCCGCAAGGAGTTCGCCAGGATTGAATCTGATCTGGAGCCGGTCTCGTTCGCGCTCGGCGATGTGCTTTATGAATCAGGCGATAAGTTGACCCACGTTTATTTCCCGACAACTGCCATAATCTCGCTTCTCTACATAATGCAAAGCGGTGCCACGGCCGAGATCGGCATAGCCGGAAACAACGGCCTTGTCGGTATCGCGCTATTTATGGGCGGGGAAACGACATCGAACCGGGCTGTCGTCCAAAGCGCGGGCGCCGCGGTAAGAATGAAGGGCGGGGCGGTGAAGACGGCATTTGCCCTGGGCGGCGTTTTTCAAAATGTTCTGCTGCGTTACACCCAATCGTTGATGACGCAGATATCGCAAACGGCCGTTTGCAACCGCCTGCATTCCGTCGAGCAGCAGCTTTGCCGCTGGCTGCTGATAAACCACGATCAAATGCAAACCGACAAGCTTGTGATGACGCACGACCTCATCGCGAATATGCTGGGCGTCCGCCGTTCGTCCGTTCCTACTTCGAGGATCATCTTGTGTGTCGGCAAAACGCCTCGCGGCATACGATTCAAGGCTACCGAGACGGCATGAAGCTGCTTCTGCGCTTTGCGGCGGAGCAAACCAAAAAATCGGCCGTGAACCTGCTCGTCACG
>JANNGV010000500.1:0-2114 GCA_031404055.1 Chloracidobacterium sp. | reverse complement strand
AAGGCTTATATTTGGGAGATCAAACTCGATTCGCTGCCGTTGTGGGTTTCGTTTAACCTGATCGACGGCGTGATTCGGATGTTCTTTTTTGTCGTGATGATATTTTCGATGTCATATTTGAAGGACATACGGCGCGTTTTTGAATATCACGGAGCCGAACATAAAACCGTATTCACATGGGAAAAAGGCCTGGACTTGACGCCGGAGAATGCAACAACGATGAAGCGGCAGCATCCGCGGTGCGGAACGTCGTTTTTGATGGTCGTCATGTTGGTTGCGATTGTTCTTTTTTCGTTTATCAATTTCGAATTCTTTTTGTGGAACCTGCTTGTACGCATCGCTTTAATGCCTTTGGTTGCCGGCCTTTCCTACGAGATCATCCGCTATGCGGCGAAAAAGGAATCATCCGCAGTCTTCAAGGCAATGACGCTTCCCGGCCTTTGGCTGCAGAACATCACGACGCAGGAACCGGACGCCGAACAGCTTGAGGTAGCTATAAAGGCGCTCGACGAATCGCTAAAACTGGAGCCGCAGACCGCTTAATGGAATTTAAACGCAGAGACGCGGAGACGCAGAGGAGTAAAAGCAAGAAAGCGTTTTTCCAATTTTATGAGCCTTTCTTTCTCTGCGACTCAGCGTCTCTGCTTTGAAAATCTTTATGTTAGAAAAGCTTGCACAAATTGAAAAATCTTACGAGGACCTGACCGCCCAGATCTCTTCGCCGGAGTTTATGACCGACATGTCGCTTTATGCAAAGGCAATGAAGCAGCACCGCAGCCTCGGCATTATCGTCGAGAAATACCGCGAAGTTAAGAAAATGCGCGAGGCTCTGGCGGAAAGCAGAGAGATGCTGGCAACCGACGATGAGGAGATGCGTGAGCTTGCTCAGGCCGAGATCGTCGAAATTGAAGAAAAATTGCCCGCAGCCGAAGAAGATCTTAAAGTGCTGCTGTTGCCCCAAGACCCGAAGGACGAGAAGAACGTCATCCTCGAAATCCGGGCCGGAACAGGCGGCGACGAGGCTACACTGTTCGCGGCGGAGGTGCTGCGAATGTATGCTCGTTACGCAGAACGGCAGGGCATGAAAATGGAGATCCTCGAAACCTCGGACACAGGAGTCGGCGGAATTAAAGACGCCGTTGCGGTGATCGAAGGCGACCGAGTTTTCTCGAAAATGCGTTACGAATCCGGCGTCCATCGCGTACAGCGTGTTCCGCAGACCGAAACGAGCGGCCGAATTCATACATCCGCGATTACTGTGGCCGTGTTGCCGGAAGCCGAAGAGGTCGATGTGCAGGTCGATCCTAAAGACTTGCGTGTGGATTATTTTTGCTCGTCGGGACCGGGTGGCCAGTCGGTAAACACGACCTATTCAGCCGTCCGGTTGACACATTTGCCGACCAATGTCGTCGTTTCGATGCAGGACGAAAAATCGCAGATCAAGAACAAAGAAAAAGCTATGCGTATTTTGCGTGCCCGTTTGCAGGAACTTGAAGAGCAGCGGCAGCACGATCTCGAGGCCAGCGAGCGCAAATCGATGGTCGGCAGCGGCGACCGCTCCGAAAAGATCCGCACTTATAATTTCAAGGAAAATCGCGTCACCGATCACCGCATCGGCCTGACCGTTCACCAGCTTGACCTAGTTCTGGACGGCCAGCTTGATGAATTTATCGAAGCATTGACGACGCATTACCAGACTGAAAAACTGAAAGCCGAGGCCGTAGCGGCGTAGTGCACTGCAAATTCCAGATTTTAGATTCCAGATTCCAGATTCTAAAACCGATATCTGAAATTTGGAATATGGAATTTGAAATCTGGAACGATGCCCATCACCAAACTCTATCTAGTTAGGCACGGACAATCTGCCGGAAACGCCGAGGGGCGATTTGGCGGGCATGGGCCGACGCCGCTGTCGGAGCTTGGACGCCGGCAGGCCGTATGCACGGCCGAGGCCCTTGCGAAAGAAGGTGTCTCCGCGATTTACGCCAGCGATCTTCCTCGGGCTGTGCAGACCGCTGAGCCGCTTGCGGAATTGGCAAAGCCCGCCGCGGGGCCAAGAAGGCCATTATCGCCGTCGCCGCCTCGATGCTCACCGCCGCCTATCATATGTTGCG
>JANNGV010000499.1:0-1585 GCA_031404055.1 Chloracidobacterium sp. | reverse complement strand
AAAGGATAGGAACAGAGGAACAAAATTCGGAAACAAATATCAGCTTTTCAGCAACACTAATTACTATTTCAGGTATTTTTCAAACCAATCCAGATTGCTCTGCATTGCGGCGAGCTGCATTTTTGGCTCGTTTGGGCCGTGCGGCTGCCGCGGCAGGACGATCATACGCGTCGGCACGCCTTGCTGTTTTAGGGCGTTGTAAAGCTCATAGCCCTGCGAAATAGGAACGCGGACATCGGCCTCGCCGTGCTGGATCAGCGTCGGCGTTGTCGCGTTTTTGATGTTGAACATCGCCGAATGTTTCACATACACCTCGGGGTTTTCCCAGGATTGGCCGCCGAAATAATCGGGCACGAATGACGGGATGTCGGCGGTCCCGTTAAAGCTCATCAAATTCGTCACCGGAGCACCGGCGGATGCGGCCTTGAATCGTTTGGTCTTTGTGATGATCGTCGAGGTCATGTAGCCGCCGTAACTCCAGCCCATAACGCCGAGGCGGTTCGGGTCGGCGACGCCCATTGCGATTACTTTATCGACGCCGGTCATCAGATCCTGATAATCCATTCCGCCCCAATCCTTTATATTTGCACGGCGGAATTCCGTTCCGTAACCGGACGAACCGCGTGGATTCGGACGTAAAACAGCATAACCTCGTGATGCGAATGTTGCGATCGGATACGAACCGCGTCCGCCGATAAAGCTGTGCTGAAAAACACCGGCCGGGCCGCCGTGAACGTTGAGAATTAGCGGAACCTTCGTCCCGGCCGTGTAGCCGATGGGATATGTGAGAAGCCCTTCGATGTCACGGCCGTCACTGCTTTTCCATTTTACGATTTCCGTCTTGCCGACAGCCATTTTGGCAACGTCGTCATTTGCGTGCGAGATCTGGATTGGTTGAGAATCGCCGGTGCGTGCGATGAATGCCTCCGGCGGGCGGTTTGCCATCTGCATCGCAAAAGCAAAAACCGTACAGTCATTATTCAGGCTGACACCGGTAGCGACCGCATCGATGCTTTGCTCTTCGGCAAGCGTGCCAGCGGCGACATTTGCCGAATAAAGCGATGTTCCGGCACCTTTTGCTTCGGTAAAGTAGATCTTCGAATTATCCGCCGACCAGCCAACGACATTCGGCTGGCCGTCATGCGAAAGGGCCATCATTTTCGGTGCTCCGCCGCCCGCGGCCGGAAAAACAACGATGTTGTTGCTCTGCGCCCAGCGCACCGGCAGATCGCTGACGACCATCGATATCCATTTTCCGTCGCGGGAATAGTTGGGCGAGGTTTCGGCGGCAGCCGTCGTCGCAAAGGGAGTCACCTTGGCTGTCGCGACCTCGACAATCGCGACATCGGCGCTCGGCCAGTCGTTTGCGACGGGAGACTTGACGTGGCTGAAAACGATGCGCGAACCGTCCGGCGACCAGTCGAATCCGGAAACCTGACGGTTGTCATTGGTCAGTTTTCGAGGCTCGCGCTTGCCGCTCGCGTCTTTAGCGACCGAGACGACGTACAGCCGGGACATCTTGATGTTGTCATCCACCCAGCGGAAATCATTACGGCCCTTATCGTTTTTTTCTTCGTCCTCAGCC
>JANNGV010000498.1:0-1728 GCA_031404055.1 Chloracidobacterium sp. | reverse complement strand
TGCAATCGAGGTCGGCGACATCGTGGTTGCTAAACATCCGTTTGAACAAGACTGTGAGGTCGTCAAAAAGAGTCGAGCGAGTTAATGAACGCGGACATTATTTTTTAGTCGGGGACAAATTTGGACGAAAGCAACGACAGCCGCCATTTCGGAGCAGTTACAAAAGAATATATCAAAGGGAAAGTCGTCGCCCGTCTGAACTGAAAGGTCAGGTCGCCCGGTTTTCGGGGAAATGTTAATATTGCCATCATATATTTTGGATTTTGTTTTTTTATGATTGAAGAAAAAGTATTAATACAGAAATTCGTTAACCGCAAAACCCGAGAGCGGCTCAAAAAGCCCGATTGGCTAAAAATAAAGCTCGGCGACCCGTCAAATCAAAATGCCGTCCTGAATTTGATCGAAGGACTGAATCTGCACACTGTTTGTCAGGAAGCGAAGTGCCCGAACATCTTTGAATGCTGGACCGATAAGACCGCCACGTTCATGCTCGGCGGCGACACGTGCACACGGCACTGCGGCTTCTGCGCTGTAAATAAAGGTTTGCCGATGGACCTTGACCCGCTCGAACCGACGCACGTCGCAGAGGCGGTCATGCATCTCAATCTAGCCCATGCCGTCATCACTTCAGTAAACCGCGATGACCTGCCCGACGGCGGCTCAATGCATTGGGCGGAAACAATTCTAAAAGTCCGCGAGATGAATCCAACCTGTAAGGTTGAGGTCCTCATTCCCGATTTCAACGGCGACGAAGACGCATTAAACAATGTGCTGAACGCTCGCCCCGATGTTCTCAACCACAACACCGAAACAATCGCGAGACTTTACCGCCGCCGCGTCCGCCCGGATGCGAAGTACGCTCAGACTTTGGAATTGCTCGAACGATCCGCTCATTACCGCGACACGCAGTTTCCGTCGATGAAAACAAAAAGCGGCATCATGGCCGGCCTGGGCGAAACCTTCGAGGAAGTCATCGATCTCATGAAAGACCTTCGGTCGGTATCATGCGACATCATGACCATTGGCCAATACCTCCAACCCTACGAAAAACGGCTCCCCGTCGAACGCTACGTCACACCCGAAGAATTCACCGAATGGAAAAAGATCGGCGAAGCAATGGGCTTCAAACACGTCGAATCATCGCCGCTAACTCGCAGCTCGTATCATGCTCGAGAGCAGGCAGAATAATGTTAAAAGTTTGAGTATTTTTGCGCTACAATTCGTGATATGACAGTTCAAACGATACCAGCTA
This sequence comes from Chloracidobacterium sp., assembly GCA_031404055.1. Lineage (GTDB taxonomy): Bacteria > Acidobacteriota > Blastocatellia > Pyrinomonadales > Pyrinomonadaceae > OLB17. Next base: position 476 of record JANNGV010000498.1, on the reverse strand, counting down.
TCGAAGACATGACTCCGTTTCAAAGAGCCGAGTTAATGGAAGAACTTTGGAAAGCTATGAGCAAACGGCCCGAAGATATCGAAGTTCCAGAGCGCCATCGGCAAATTCTCGAAGAACGGCGTGCGGCGGTTGAACGCGGTGAGATTGAATACATCGATTGGGAAGAAGCGAAACGGCAGATCCGGAGCCAGATCAAGTGAATGTCAGAATCCTGCCGCTTGCTCGGGACGACCTGAGCGAAGGATATATTTTCTACGAAGAACGCGCTGCCGGATTAGGACATTATTTCCTTTCGACGCTTGAAGATGAGATCGATGATCTTGCGTACCAAGCTGGTATTCACTATAAAGTTTTCGATTTTTATTTTGTTAAACACTCAAGTCGATTTCCTTACTCCATCTACTATTATGTTTTAGGTGACACCGTGTTGGTAGATGCAGTCATCGACCAGCGCCGCGATCCGGATTGGATAAGTG
>JANNGV010000497.1:0-3777 GCA_031404055.1 Chloracidobacterium sp. | reverse complement strand
TGCGTCATCGTCCTCGCCAAGCCGTTCTTCTTGGCCGCAGACTCCGCTCACCACTACGCGCACGTCTGGTACATCAGCGGAGCGAGTCAGGCACGACCGACTCACAACACTTTCTTCCGTACCAGATAAACTACACCTCCGTGATCGTCCGTGAAAAGAAACGAATTGGCGTCAAGCTTCATTATGTCGCACGGACGGCCGTTAACCGCTCTGCCTTTCAGAAATCCCGTTACAAACTCCTGAAGCCGCTGGCCTTTTCGCAGTACGGCAATCTTGTAGCCGCGGCCGATGGTTTTATCGGTCGAACCATGCAGGGAAACGAGAAATGCGTCTTTGATTGCCGGGCTTGATGCCGGATCATCGAAAAAATCAAAGCCAAGTGCGGAGCTGCGTGCGGGAAAGAATGCGTATGGTCGCGTGACATTTCGACAGCCGCCTGGCCGCTTTAATTTCGGGTCGGCGATAATCCTTCCGTTCGCGGAATGGCAATATGGCCAGCCGTAATCGGCTCCGTCCTTCAAAGCATAAAACGTTTCATCCGGGCGATTGGTGCCCAAATGATCGGAGCCCTGATTGCTCGCCCAGAGAAAATTGCCGAGCCATTTTAGCCCAACGGCGTTACGCAATCCTCTTGCGAATTCGCGTTTACCGCTCCCATCCGGGTTCATTTCGATGACGCTTGCCCGAACCTTTTCTTTCTCCTCACACGAATTGCAGCTGCTGCCGACCGACACGTATAGTTTCCCGCTTGGCGAAAAAGCGATCGTCCGTGTTAAATGCCAGCCGCCATATTTATAGCTTAGGCCGTAATCCGGAAAAGTCGCGAGCGTTTGCGGTTTTCGATCAGTCGGCATTTCCTCGCCAGCCTTAAATCGGCGTCTGGTCAATTGGTTCGTTTCGGCGATATAAATCCAATCGACACCTTGAGCGTCCCTGTAAAACTGAACGCTATTGGGATTGTGCAATCCCGTCATATAAGGAATTATCTTGGCGAATTTTCCCGTTTTGACGTTCCAGCCATCAAGAATGTAAATGACACCGCGTTTATTGTCGGTCAGATTGTAAAGATCGGTTACAAAGATTCGCCCGTCCGGAGCCTTTGCAAAGAAGCGAACGCGCTTCAATCCCTCGGCCGCCGGAATTATTTCAAACTCGGCCGGCAGGTTGAGATTAAAAGATTTGCCGTTTTTTAGCGTAACTTTTTGAGCGACAAGTTTTGGTTGGCCAAACAACGGCTCCGGGCTGAGGAGCAATGCGAATAGGGTAAGTGTCAGTAGCCCGCACGTAGGTAAGGGCTTTCTCTTGAGTCCGGTCAAGCCCTTACTTACGTGCGGGCTACTGACACGCGGGCTACTGACGCGCGGGTTGCTGATACTGATTCGGTCCATAAAAAATCTGTGATAATCTTTCCAAATATGAAAACCGACAAATTTCTCGTGCCTGAAGGTTCCAAACTTAATCTTAAAAACTATCCGACTGATTTCACCGGCGATTATACAGACAAAAAAGAAGCGGTGAAAGACCTTGAGAAAAATGTCCTGCGAATGGATGAACTTCAGGACATAATGTACGCCCAGGATATTCATTCGCTTCTAGTTGTTTTTCAGGCGATGGATGCGGCAGGCAAAGACGGAGCGATCGAACATGTGATGAGCGGCCTCAATCCGCAAGGCTGTCATGTTGTTTCATTCAAGCAGCCATCGTTCGAAGAAATGGACCACGATTACTTATGGCGTTGCCAAAAGAACTTACCCGAGAGGGGAAAGATCGGAGTTTTTAATCGGTCGCATTACGAGGAGGTTTTGGTCGTCCGCGTGCATTCCGGAATACTGCAATCGCAACGGCTGCCGTCTGAGATCAAAAGCGACAAGAACTTTTGGAAAAAGCGTTACAAACAAATTCGCGACTGGGAAGATCACCTCGCCGAAAACGGAACGCATGTGATCAAGTTCTTTCTAAATGTTTCAAAAGAAGAACAAAAATCACGCTTTTTGTCGAGAATCGACGAGCCGGCGAAAAACTGGAAATTCTCGATGGGCGACGTTAAGGAGCGAGCATTCTGGGACGATTACATGAAGGCCTACACCGAAGCGATGGAGGCGACATCAACAAAAAATTCACCCTGGTATATAATTCCGGCCGATAAGAAATGGTTCACGCGCCTGGCGGTTTCGGAGGTCATTGTTAGAAGGCTTGAGTCAATGGATTTGCATTATCCGATAGTTACCGAAGCACATAATGCTGAGCTTCAGGAAGCGAAAAAGATGCTTGAAAGTGAGATCTAGAATTTGTCGCCCCTTATTTCTTTGGCGGTTCGGGAACAATCCGCATGATCCGGTCATCATCGGCAGCACTTGAGCCGCGGCCATCGCGGTTAGATGTCGAGAAATAAATAAATCCGTCCGGCCCCTCGGCGATTTCTCGGACGCGGCCGACATTACCTTCGAGCATGTTTTCCTGGCTGATAACTTTTCGCCCGTCCAACACGACACGGATGATCTTTGCCCCGCGAAGGCATCCGAGAAAGAAATTGCCTTTGAACACTGGGAATTTGTCGCCGTTATAAAAAGCCCCGCTTGCGGGTGCGCATGCCGGTGAATATTCGAGCAGCGGAGTTTCCAAACCCGGAGCAGTTGTTTTGCCATAGATAGTCGGCCATCCGTAATTCTTGCCGCGTTCGACGATATTTACCTCATCGGCACCACCGCCGCGGCCTTCGAATCCGCTTGGGCCATGCTCCGTTTGAAACATCAAGGCTGTTCCCGGCTGCCACGCCAAACCCTGCGGATTTCGGTGGCCGATGGTCCAAATCTCAGGCCGATAGCCTTCTTTGCCGACAAACGGATTGTCCTTGGGAATAGTGCCGTCGTCATTCAGCCGCAACGTTTTGCCGGCGAGCGAATCACCTTTTTGAGCGAGATTCCAATCGGTCGAATCGCCCGTGACGACGTACAGCTTTGCGTCCGGGCCGAAACGGCATCGCATTCCGGCATGATTTGGAGCTCCCGGAATGTCTTCAATGATCGTTTTAGGCTCTGTAAACGTATCGCCCGCATATTTGTAACGCACAACCTTCACTCGCTTGCCATCCTTGTTGTATGCGTAGCCCAAATAAACAAAAGAGTTTTTCGCAAAATCAGGGTGCAGCGAAATATCCATCAAGCCGCTTTCGCCTGACGGCTCGACATCGGGAACCGTAAAGACAGGGGCGGCCCGCAATTTGCCGTTTTCTATTACCCGGACACGTCCCGGACGCTCTGTAAACAGCAGATTTTTATTCGGCAGCCAGGCGAAACCCCAAGGAACTTCAAGGCCGCTGGCGAAGGTTTCAATCCGGAATCGCGTTTCTTTGTCGAGAGTTTCAAAAACGCCATTTTCAGCAAAGCCGGTCGGCGCACTATTACTGCAAGCGGCGGTTAGAAGCGAGATCAGAAAAATAAACACGGCCATTTTTACTATCATAAACATTCCTCAATACTATCTTATGATGAAAAATGGGCGAGTTTCGATACGGTTTTTTTGTGGATAGGAATTTTGACATAGGCTCTTTCCCACCTGATCAAGGATGTCGCGGAGGATGACTATCCGCGGGCACGGGTTGTAAAATAAGTGTGAAGCCATAAGTTTTGGTGAAGATTGAACGAGCTGAGAAGCGTTTGAAAAAACGCAACTCCTGGAACCTTTTACGGGTTGTCCGGACAAATTTAAAACTGTGATATATAAACCTAATTTATTGTTGATAATTCTGTTTTTGCTGGGGTTTGTTTCGACGGCGCG
>JANNGV010000496.1:0-6298 GCA_031404055.1 Chloracidobacterium sp. | reverse complement strand
ACGTCAGCAACGACAACGTCTATTTCGGCGGAGTTCGATAATCAAATTCCGATTTTCCACAAAGTAATCTGCTCTGTCGTCTTCACTATCTGTCTTCCCGGCTCGTAGTACATCGATACTTTCCATCCCCGGAAAGGTTTTGACAAATTCTTCAAATCGAGTTCGTAGAGGAGTTTTCATTTTAGGTAAGACTAACGTTGTTGATTACAATTTGGAACCGAAAACTCCACTCCCGAAAGAATTGCCATCCAACGGGCCAATTAGCGACGTTTTCGATATTCTGCTAACGTTTGATGAAAAGTATGAATATTGTTTCGCTTGAGGGTGTTTCGAAGAATTTTGGGTTTCGGCCGTTGTTTGAGGGTGTGACGGTTGGGTTGGAGGATCGGGACAAGGTTGGGGTTATTGGGGCGAACGGGTCGGGGAAGACTACGTTTTTGCGGATTCTGGCGGGGTTGGAAGAGCCGGATACGGGGCGGGTTGTGCGGGCGAAGGGGAAGACGCTGGCGTATCTGTCGCAGAATCCGGCGTACGACGAATCGCGAAGCGTGCTTGAGACGATATTTGCGTCGAGCAGCGGGGTGATGCAGACGATCCGCGATTACGAGGCGGCGTGTCACGACCTGGCGGCGGGGATGCACGACGCGAACCTGCTCGCGCGAATGTCGGATCTACAGCATGAACTGGAGTTGAACGGCGGCTGGGAGATCGAGGCGAATGCGCGGGCGGTACTGACGAAGCTGGATATTACCGATACGTCCGCGAAGATGGGTGCGCTGTCAGGCGGGCAGCGAAAGCGTGTTGCTCTCGCCCACGAGCTTATTTTTAAGCCGGATATTCTGATCCTAGACGAGCCGACCAATCATCTTGACGCAGACACTATCGAATGGCTCGAATCTTATCTCGCCCGCTACACCGGCATGTTGCTGCTGGTGACGCACGACCGCTATTTTCTTGATCGCGTGACGGATCGCATCTTTGAGGTGGACCGCGGCACAGTGCAGAATTTTAGCGGCAATTACGCCTACTATCTCGAAAAAAAGGCCGAGCAGGACGATCTTCGCCTCGTGGAGGGCCACAAGCGTGAGCAGCTGATAAAGAAGGAGCTTGCATGGCTGCGACGCGGCGCAAAGGCCCGCACGCGCAAATCGAAACACCGTATCGAAGCCGCCCATACGTTGATGGCGGTCCCGAAAGAGGCGGCAAAGGACGATGTCGATATAGCCATCGGGTCGAAGCGGCTCGGGTCAAAGGTCATCGAGATCAACAACATTTCCAAATCGTACGGCACAAACACGCTGATCGACGATTTTACATACCTGCTGAAACGCGACGACCGCATCGGCATTATCGGTGCAAACGGTTCGGGCAAAACGACGCTGCTTGAGATGATTACGGGCCGCGTTGCACCCGACAGCGGCGAGATCTCCATCGGCCAGACCGTGCATATCGGCTATTACGATCAGGAAAGCCGTGCGCTCGATGACGAGCAGCGTGTCATCGATTACATCCGCGACGTTGCCGAATACATTACGACCATCGACGGCACGCAGATAACCGCCGGCAAGATGCTCGAGAAATTTCTCTTCACGCCTGCCGCGCAGTATGCGGTGATAGGAAATCTGTCCGGCGGCGAGCGCAGGCGGCTGTATCTGCTGCGGATCCTGATGGGTTCGCCGAATGTCCTCTTACTGGACGAGCCGACTAACGATCTCGACATTCCGACATTGATCGCCCTGGAAGAATATCTCGACGATTTCGCCGGAGCGCTTATCGTCGTCAGTCACGACCGCTACTTCCTTGACCGCACCATCGAGAACGTTTTCCGCTTCGAACCCGGCGGAAATGTTCGCGAATTCGCCGGAGACTACAGCGCGTATCTCGAGGCCAACGAACGAGAAGAAGTGGAACGGAAAGTTGCCGATATTCCAAAGGCAAAACCGGTTTCGCAAACTCGGGCCGCCGCCGATAAGCCGCATTCAAAAAAACTCAGCTTTAAGGAAACACGCGAACTGGATGAGCTTGAAAAAAGCATCGCCGCCGCCGAAGCCCGGATTCCCGCCATCGAAAAAGAACTCGCCCTCGCCGCCAGCAATGCCGGAAAGGTCAACGAATTATTCACCGAACAGCAAACCGTCGAATCCCAACTCGAAGCCGACATGACCCGCTGGGCGGAACTGGCCGAACGGGCTGAAAATTAATTCATCAGCTCGCACATCCAACGAGATAAAGGCGTTCTGATAAGATGACAATCGTGTTTGGAGTGAACGAGGAGAATCCCGTGCGGTCGAGGGTGAACGGCGCCTACCCCCTATAAGGGCTAGTTGCCCTCCAGTTACAAATCAATCTCGGACATTGAGGCAGTTCAATAGTACGTGAGAGTACGGAATTCCACGTCAACAAGAGTGTATGTCTTAGCCGGAATTTTATACTGCGGCATTGGATCGGTTTCGCTGTGACTTGTAGTCTTTCGTTCCGTCCAATTACCCACGGAATCGAACTTAAATTCCGTGTACGTTATTCGCTCCTTACTGTCGTTCCCTGCACCCTTTATATCTCTGGTTTTTTTGACCTCGACAACATTCCCCTCATCGTATGTGAAGGAGTAAGTCATTCTAGCAATACTATCTTCTTCTGTTTCTTTCGTCAGAACGCCAGCTTTGCTGTATTCGAATGTGCGTTTCCTGAAAAGTCTTCCGTTATTTTGATATTGACGCTCGGAAACGATTCTTCCACTACTGTCGGTTTCGTAAGCGTACCTGAAATCGAATCTCTTATCCGGTTCCGTCAGTTTTTCATTAGGCTCGATCGGTTCTTCTTTTTCTTTTGAGCCTAAAACCGTAAAGCGGTTCCCATCATCCTCACGAGATTTCAATTCAACCGTCTTAGAGGTTTTATAGCCATCGATCTTCGAATAAAGGTGTCTTGTGTGCGAACCACCCTCGTGGATCGATTTGGTAAGTTCGCCTTCTCTATTGAAAAGGTAAGTAGTCTGGTACTTTGTCTTGTCTTTTAGAACCCAGTCCGCATAACCGCTTATCGATTTCGAGGTGCTGACAAGCGATTTCACTTGTCCTTTAAGCCCCTCCAATTTCGTGTCAGACACCTTTGACTGAGCGACTGCGGCGTAGGAAAAAGAAAGCAGCAATACTGTGAAGAGTGAAATATGATGAAAAATTCTCATTGTCTTGGTACGTTAAAACATCGAAATACGTGGCGATTTAACAACTCGGCGATCAGAATGCTTGATCGAGCATTCGACTTTTTTGATCCCTTCCCGGAATTCAATCCGTAGAGTTGGATAGGTACTCACAATTTAAGCCTCTCATATTGTGCAAAAAGCTTCGTAATTTCCGCGTTTATAGTTTGTTTAGCGGCAAGGTTGGATTCTTTGTCCCGGCGTTTGATAAGGTCTTCGATCTGGTGCTGAATGATTTCCTGTTTCGTCTCCGGCTCTCTGCTTTTGCTTATCTGGTATTTATTGTCCATAAATTTATCTTACTACAACCGGAATTAGCGGATTTCACGGCCTACCACGGCAGTGCAGTGTAATTGAGCTTTAAAAACAGGGTTGGCGAGTTATAAACAACTCGCCAAACTTAAGGACATTAGAATTGATCTGATGGTGGCTGGAGAGGGACTTGAACACTCGACCTCGGGGTTATGAATCCCGCGCTCTAACCAGCTGAGCTACCCAGCCACGAACATTTGATTATAGTTTGCCGCCCCGAAAAATCAAGTCTCGAACCGGCCCGCGGCTTTTGTGGAATTCGTAGGTGCGTTGGTAGAATTAAGCCTGAGCAAGCGGATGCGCTTAATATTTTTTTCGGCTCCCGTTAACATTTCCGCGAAAGTTATCCGAATTGTCCGGGTTAGCCCAGGTACTTATGGTCCTCCAAAATCGAACAAATCATATTTGGTTTTCCATTATCTGTACCGCCGCGTTCGGTATTTTCGTCTCGGGTACTGCCGCACAGGCCACGAGGCCCGCAACCGGCGGACTAAGATCGATAACCGTAATTACTGAGCCAAACGCAACTATTTGGATCGACGGCGTAAAATATGGAAAGTCGGCTGATAACGGCCGGCTGACTATCTCGACCGTTGCACCCGGCAAACGTGTCGTGCGTGTCCGTGCCGATGGTTTTAAGGAAGTGACCAAACCGCTTCTTGCCACGCAAAAAGGCAATATTGACATACTTTTGATAAAAACCTCTGATGAAGCTGAATTGACGTATCAGCAGGCCGAGGTGCTGTCGGCGGTTGATCGTGAAAAGGCCGCCGAGGCCTATAACAAAGCCATCCGCCTTCGCCCTCGGTTTCCCGAGGCTTACATTGGCCTTGCCCGAGTAAATTCCGAAGGCGGAAACCGCGAAGAGGCCGAAAATGCCATAAAGGGCGCCCGCAAAATTAAGCCGCGATATGCCGAAGCGTCGACAATCGAAGGCCGCATCTTTAAGGACGGAGGCAATGACGAAAAGGCCATCGCCTCATTCAAGCGCGCAATTGCCGAGGGCGGCGGCTTTCAGCCGGAGGCATATACGGGGCTTGGCCTAATTTACAAAGAAAAAGCTGAAAGTGCCGGTTCCGCCGGCGATTACGATCAGGAAAGCTCCAATTACACCGAGGCGGCAAAGTATTTTTCGGTGGCGGTAAAGCAGCTTTCAGGAGCGCCAGATGCCGTGGTTCTTTATCAGTTTCTCGGCCTTGTTTACGAACAACAGAAGAAATATAAAGAAGCGATCGCGGTTTATAAGGAATTTCTTCGTTTATTTCCTGATAATCCCGAATCGGCGGCCTTCGAATCCTTTATTGTTCAGCTCGAAAAACAGATAAATCAGCCGAATTAGGCGTTACATCTCAGTTCAATCTGCTCTAAAACCGGTCATTCGCATTTCAAAAAGATTTCTTGACATCATTGTGGTAAACATCTATTATTGCGTTTGAACGATGTTAATCATCGTTGCATGTCATCCTATCTTTCTGAATAAAATCTTTAATTCTTCAGCCTTCCGCTTGCTTCGGCTCAAGCCAAGGGAAACAAACTAGAAATCAATGTCAGCGAAACTAGGGGAAATTCTTGTCCGTGAAAACTTGGTGACGCCTCAGCAATTGCGTGAGGCCCTTGATTATCAACGAACAAGCGGCGGAAGGCTCGGGTCTAATCTCGTCAAGCTCGGTATCATTTCAGACGATGTGATCACGGCCGTTTTATCTCGTCAGTACGGTGTTCCCTCAATCAATCTCGATCTGTTCCATATAGAAGACGATGTGATCAAGCTGATCTCGCAGGAGGTTGCCTTGAAGTACATGGTGCTTCCCGTTTCGCGGGTAGGTTCAACGTTGACACTGGCAATGGCCGACCCGACCAACGTGTTTGCGATGGACGATATTAAATTCATGACCGGATTTAATGTCGAGCCCGTAATCGCGTCCGAGCAGTCAATTCAAATGTCCGTCGGAAAGTATTACGGCGGTTCGAACCAAATCGATATTTTCGACGCTGCGATTGCCTTCGAGAGCGAAAAATCCGCCACTTCAAGAAACGGTAGAAACGGGCATTCGAAAAATGGAGCAAAGTCTTCTGCGAAGGTCTTGCCTACAAACATATCGGCGGCAGACATCGATGTTTCGCTCGGTAATTTCGATTTCGAAGTACATGATGGCGAAGATATCGAATTGGTTCAGGAAAATGATGAGATCGATCTAGCCACGCTTGCACGGGCGAGTGAAGATGCCCCGGTCGTTCGTCTTGTAAATATTTTGATGGTCGATTCGCTTCGCCGCGGAGCCTCCGATATTCATGTTGAGCCGTATGAAAAGGATTTCCGTATACGCTTTCGTATCGACGGAGTTCTTTATGATGTAATGCATCCGCCGATGAAGATCCGCGATCCGCTCATTTCGCGTCTTAAGATCATGGCGAAGCTCGACATTTCAGAGAAGCGTCTTCCGCAGGACGGTCGAATCAAAATTAAGGTAAAGATCGACGATCGTTCACGCGAACTCGACTTTCGTGTTTCGACATTGCCGACGCTTTTCGGCGAAAAGGTCGTGCTTCGTCTCCTCGATAAAGAAAAGCTGATGCTCGACATGTCGAAATTAGGCTTCGAAGAAGAGAGCCTTGAGAAGTTCCAGCGCAACATCGCAAATCCGTATGGAATGGTGCTCGTTACGGGGCCGACCGGTTCGGGTAAAACGAACACGCTTTATTCGGCGCTTCAGACGCTGAATACGCCGGAAACAAATATCATGACGGCCGAAGATCCGGTCGAATTCAACCTTCAGGGCATTAACC
>JANNGV010000495.1:0-5724 GCA_031404055.1 Chloracidobacterium sp. | reverse complement strand
CGCGTCCACTCGTCCGTCCCGCCTGACGGCGCAGCAGGGAAGCGACCCGACCGGCCGCGCCGGTGATCGCGACCTGCGCTCCCTCACCGCACGGGGTCGCGACGGGGCCGCCCAGCAGCGAACGCCCCGCGCGCAGGGCGGCCGCGAGCGTGCGCATCATCCGTCCTCGCGAGGGCGATAGATTGTCCATCACAACCCCGTCGCCCCCGTTTCAAAGTTGTGTGGGGTCCGGAACCTTCTGGCGGGATTCGTCTGGGAGTCCTGACGGTTGGAGAGTGGCATGCCGATGGGGCTCGGTCAATGGCAGACACTCGGCTCGATTGCGCGGTCGGTTCGGCGGCGACACTGCGCCGAGCGGTTGCCGAGTGTATTCATCACTGCTCTCATAGAATGGTTTTCGGAAAGCTGCTGATCGAACAGCCTTTAATGCAAAATTTGCTTGCAGACCTTGCGCTCGAATCCGAAGCTGCGACCGCTCTGGCCTTTCGGCTTGCGCGTGGATTCGACGAATCGAGATCGGACGACAATGCGCGGTCATTTACGCGTGCGGCAACCGCGATTGGAAAGTTCTGGATCTGCAAGCGGGCCGTCTTCGCGGTCGGTGAAGCGTTGGAGGTTCTCGGCGGCAATGGTTATGTAGAAGAATCCGTGCTCCCGCGTCTTTACCGCGATATACCGGTAAATTCGATCTGGGAAGGTTCGGGAAACGTGCAATGCCTCGATGTGCTCAGATCAATGCAAAAAGAGCCGGAAAGCATAGATGTCGTGCTGCAAGAAATAACCTCTGCCCGCGGCATGAATGATATTTTTGACAAGTTTATCGCCGAATTGCCCTATGAATTTGAAGAGCCGGAGGACCGCGAGTTTCGGGCACGGCGTATTGTCGAAAAAACCGCACTTGCATTGCAGGCTGCTTGTCTGCTCAAGACCGCTCCGGATTTTGTTGCCGAAGCATTTTGTCTCTCGCGCCTTTCCGAGAACTATCTTAGTTTTGGGACGTTGCCGCCGGGCGTCCAAACGGAAAAAATAATTGAGCGCTCGCGTCCACAAATTCAGCACGCTTGATCGAAAGCGGAAAAGCCGGGCAAGACATTATCTCTCCCGGCTTTTCCGATCTAATACCTGTAATTAGGCCCGAGCGCTTCCCGCTGTCGATAGGCGCTTGCTGACAGCATCCCAGTCAATATTCGAGAAAAACGCTTCGATATATTTCGGACGGTCGGCGGGTGCGTAGTCTTTAATGAATGCGTGCTCCCACACATCCATTATCAGAATCGGCGTATAGCCCGCGACGTTTCCGGTCTCGTGTAGATTGATCCAGTGGTTCGAGATCGCGCCGTTTGACGGGTCCTGATAGGTCGCCGCCCAACCTACGCCGCGCATCTTACCCGTGGCATTAAAATCGGCCTTCCATACGTCGTAGCTGCCAAAGCTTTCTTCGGCTGCCTTGGCAAATGCGGAAGATTTGTCCGGGTCGCCCGAGCCCTGCTTTTTCATGTTCTCGAAGTAGTATTCGTGCAGGACCATGCCGTTGTACTCAAAGCCGAACCGGCGTTTCATTTCGCTGTAAGCGGCGGTCTTGGTCGCGTCCAGCTCGCCACCCTTGATTAGCTCCGCGATCTTTTCATTCAAGGTGTTCGTGTTGGTGACATAGCCCTCGTAGAGCTTAAAATGCATAGCCAGCGTTTCATTCGAAATGCCGGTCAGATCGCTGAGGTCGAAAGTCTTCGCTTTATAAACTGTATTTAAACCCATTGTTGTGTCTCCTTTCTTAAAATGGCTGAGTCTTCATTATACCAATCTTGTTTTGAGGCTGCCTACACAGCCGACTGATTTGGTGAAGATTACATGCAGGTACTCAAAAACCTTACGGCGTTGTCTCTTCCAGCGGCCGCGTTCCGGCATCGATGCCGGCGACGCTTGCCTGATTTATCACTCGAATGTGAAGATTGTCGATCGTCCGGATCTGGCACGAGAGGCGCATATGATCGGTCATATCCGGTTTTGTCGCCATAATTTCACGTTCCGGGTCCAGTATCGGGCCCGGATCGCCCTCTATTATTTCAACTCTGCACGTCGTACAGCGGGCGTTGCCGCCGCAGCGGTGGAGTATGTCAACTCCGTTATCCTCAATACATAAAACAAGTTTGCGGCCCTCGTCGCAGTCGAATGCAACCTGGCCATTGGCTGTGTCAGCGGTAATTCGCGGCATGAAAAAATGTCTCCCGGGATCGAAATTTAGTAGAGCTGTTTAATTTGAATTTGGCATAACCGGCGGGCGAACGCAAGTTAGCCGCGTTTAACGGACCGAAACGATTGCGTCATTGCTTATATCGGCCGTGTCGCCCTTGTACAGAACGTTTTCGAGAAACAACCCGGAAGGCGGCGCGGTAAATTTCGCGGTCGCGTCGGACTGAAATTTCAGAAGCCTTTCGAAACCATCATAATTCAAATTCCCACGGCCGACCTCGGCCAGCATACCAACTATCCGCCGCACCATTTTCCAAAGAAAGTGCGACGCTCCGATGCGGAAGCAGATCAGATCGCCGTCCGTAAATACTTCAGCCTTTGTAACTTGTACCAGCGTCGATTGCTTTTTGCCCTCTTCAGTTTCACAGAAAGAGCGAAAATCGTGCTTGCCGACAAGCATCTTTGCAGCTTCTCCCATCGCAGCGGCGTCGAGATCGTCTTTTATCCACCAGACAAAATTCTTCGCCATTGCTGTCCTACGGGTCGAAATTTGATAGAGATAATATCGTGCGACGGCCGAGTGGCGAGCGTGAAAATCGTCGGGAGCGTTCGAAACCTTGAGAATATTTATGTCGTGCGGAAGCAGGTCGTTAAACCCGTATTGGATCTGCTTCGGCGTGATGTTCGCCTTGAGATCCGAAACCTTCAGATGTGCAATCTGCCGCAGGGCATGAACGCCCGCATCGGTACGGCCCGATCCGTATACCTCGAATTTCCCGGCAAACAACTGTCGCGCAGCGTCGTGCATCTCGCCCTGCACGGTCTTGGCGTTATGCTGCATCTGCCAGCCGCGGTATCGCGTGCCTTCGTATTCGAGTTCGAGCTTCCAAGTCGGCATAAAGCGTTTTGCCACGAATTACACGAATGTCACGAATAAATCTCCTAAATTCGTATTATTCGTGCAATTCGTGGCTAATTCCTATTCTTTTCCTATTTGTACTTTCTCGCGATTTTCGTTGATTGCGACAAAGGTGATATCGGCCGAGGTGACCCGCACTTTTTGGCCTTTGTTACCGAACCGCTCGGCTTCGACCTCAACATGGACTGTGATCGAGGTCCTCCCAACCCTTATGGTTTGTGCATAAAAGCTGACAAGATCGCCGATAAAGACCGGTTCGTGAAAGATGACTTCTTTCATCGCCACGGTCACAAAACGCTCATGTTTCGTGTGCCTGACGGCCTCAACGCCGCCCGCGACGTCGATATAGCTCAAGATAACACCGCCAAAAACAGTGCCGTGAGCATTTGTGTCGCGCGGCATCATTGTGAGCCGGATCGCTGCGTCACGTATTATCTCATTCTGATCTTCTGTCATATTTTGCTTTTTCTTCGGAATAACTGAAAACTGATAAGTGATAATTGATAACTAAAAACCGTTTCCGAAATTATCAGTTATCAGCTATCACTTATCCGTTATTTCGTAGGTTCGTGCAAACCGTCCGAAATTTGTATTTCAATCCAATCTCGAACCGCATTCCGCAATTCTTCCAGATGCTCGTCAAAAAAATGCCCACAGTTTTCGAATACTACGAATTCCGTTTCGGCTGTTTCTGATACTTTATCCACAAGCTTTCGCACATTCTCGATCGACCCAAACTCATCCTGGTCGCCCTGGATAAAAAGGATCGGCTTTTTCAGGCCGATCAGAAACTCATAATCGCTGTATTTATCAATCGGTGTGCCGATACTGATAAGCCTTTTCACGCTTTCGTCGCCCGCCCCAACTTCCATGCCCGTCCGCGAGCCGAATGAAAATCCGGCAAGTGTTAGATCTTCGTCCGGGTAATTTTCGATCAAGTAATCGAGAGCGTCACGGACATCTTCCTTGCCGCCTTCGATCTCCTGGTGGACACCCGTCGATGAGCCGACACCGCGAAAATTGAATTTTAAAGTTATCAAGCCCGCATCGACCAATCCGGCAGCCACGCGAAAAACCACTTTGTTATGCATTGTCCCGCCGCCCAGAGGGTGCGGGTGGCAAACGAGAGCAACACCCTTCGGCTCGCCGGACGGCTCTTTTATGATCGCTTCCAGATGGCCGTGCGATGCCGGTATAAGAAGATTGCCTTTTGGATACATAACGAACTCTTGATTCTAATTTTTGCCGCGGAAATGCGCAAACTGTTCTCAAAAAAGGGTATTGTCTCAATCAGTGTAGGCACCACAAATTGATAACACGACTTAAGATGTGAGATTCTTGACACAGTGTTGCATCTATGCGACAATATTTCAGTTGCCGAAGGCGGCACGATTGCAGGTCTTTGATAATTGAGATTTCAGACGGTGAACGGAATGGTTTTAAGGGTCGTGTCAAGGGTTGGTAACGATGATCGTTCCACTTAACGAGTGTGTTAAAACGAAGTGGAACGATTTTTGGCTGTAACTGTTGTAATTGTACGGGTTAAGCCGTCCCACTTTCGACACGCAAAGCGATCAGGTGGGACGAAGTGAACGAAACTCCTCGTGCAGACACTCGAAGCGGTAATGGGTCACCTCTAAAGACGATACCGTCTTTAGAGATGACCCACTACCTTCGAAGCGGGCGTGTGGATATTACAACTGTGTTTGTGATACTTTTCTCTATTAATTTGCAGAAGTTACCACGGAATAATGGAAGAAATTTTAGACCAACCCGATAACAAAGTTTCGGTTGAACCTCCTCGCAAACCTATTGTAAAAACAAGGCCGACCTGGCGTGAATACCTTGAATCGGATGACGCGACCCGCTTTGTATACCTGATCTTTGCCCTGGTTGCGATCGCGATGGTGATGAGTTTTTTGCAGTTCCGCACTACGGCTATATGCTGCGGCGACTGGGACGGCTATTACCACATCAAATGGAGCCAGCTTCTTTGGCAGAATTTTTCGCAGGGGAAGTGGCTGCCGACCTTTGAATGGCTGCCGCTGACCGTTCTCAACCCGCAGCATTACAACGATCACCATTTTTTATTTCACTTGCTGCAGATACCGTTCCTGTGGTTTTTTGAGCCGGTGACGGCGGCAAAAGTGGCGGCGGTGGTTTTCTCGACGCTCGCGATATTTTCGGTCTATTGGATGATCCACCATTACAAGATCGATTACCCATTGATCTGGCTGGCCGCCATATTCACATGCGCGAACATGTTTTATTACCGGATGAGCATGGCAAAGGCCCCGCCGCTGACGATAATTATTACAATCGCGGGTATTTATCTGCTTTTTGAGCGAAAATACGTGTGGCTTTTGCCGCTGATGTTTGCGTTTGTCTGGACGTACAGCCTGTTTCCGCTGCTTCTGTTTGCGGCGGTGATATGGGTAATGATCATCGCGTGGAACGAAAGACGCTTTGAATGGCGGCCGCTTGTCTACACCTTCGGCGGCATGGTCGCTGGGAATGTTATCAATCCATATTTTCCGAACAATCTATATCTCTTTTACGAGCATGCGTACACGAAGATAAAGGTTGGCAGCGATTTCGCGGTGGCGGTCGGCGCC
>JANNGV010000494.1:0-2462 GCA_031404055.1 Chloracidobacterium sp. | reverse complement strand
TTTGTTGCACTGCTGAGCAAAGAGCGTTTTCAGCATTACATCGACACCGAAATGTCGGACGCCGAGGTCGAAGCCGAGATCAGCCAGATCGAGCTGACGAACATGCTCACGGCCGAGCTTCGCAAGCGTTATCCCGAATCTTACCGTCTGGCCCGCAGAATTTCGACTCTGATCCAATCCAGCCCAACATTTAAGCGTTTTGACAACGTGAATAATCCCGAAGCTCACCGTCGTCTTGCCGATCGTTTATACGGTCTGGCGGACTGGAAGATCGTTAAAATGCGCCGCGATGTGCAGGAAATGCACGAACGCGTGAAAGTGGTTTCGTTTCACAGCCGCGATACGCGAATGGTCGGATGCACCGGCGACGCGCAGATCGTCATCAGCAATGTCGAGCTTGAAAAACTAATAATCCGTGTTTTCAAGGCAATCGATTCGCCGGTCGATGTCCGCTCGCTGCGTTCGTTCGTTATGTCGCGTCTGCCGATCATGGACATACATCTGGTGCCGGTCGGCGGCTCGGGCGACAGTGATGACGACGACAAGATGCACTTCGAGATCCCGGATACGCGCGAAACGCCCGAAGAAGACCTGCTTCGCAACGAAGCCGAGCTGGGCGCCGCCGGTTTTGTCGACAATTTCCTTTTGAATCTGAATAAATCGGTCCGCGGCAAGGTAAAGCAGTACGACCGTATGATAAATGTCCTCTGGTATTGCTACCTGATCTCGGACAGCGGAACGCAATTGAAAGTAGCGGAAATGCTTGGCGTGTCCGATTCGCTTGTCTCCGATTACCGCAAACGCATCGAATCAAACCTGCAGCAACTCTCATTCGACGGCGTCAACGAAGCCCGCCAATTCGAAAAGGCGCTAAAACGCAAAGTTCGCGAAATGCTGACTGAAGAGAAAGAACAAGTCGCCGTTTAGATATAAGAGCAAGCATCCCACCGGCAACGCCGGATCCGCCGATATCGTGAGTTTTTATAATTTTCTTTCCTCTTGTTTCGTTCCCGTTCATCTTATTAAGATCTAAATCGGACCACGGAATAAGATGAAATAAAACCGAGCTAAGAGGAACAAAAGAAGGAAATTTCAACTATCGGATGGGCGTTCAGTCCCCGTTGTGCATCTTGCTCATCAGTTCCGCAAAGCGCGGATCGTCTCGCAGCGGGTTTAGGCTTTTGTCGTGTTCGAAGTGCGGCCAATTCTGATTGCCAAGTTTGATTGCGCGGTTGAGCCATTTGAAGGCAAGGTCTTTATCGCCGAGGATCGAGTAGGTCGAGCCTACCCAATAGGCCATGTCATGATCGGCCCGTGAAAGGTTAAGAGCGTCTTCCGAAAGCTGTTTCATCGCGTCATCGCGACGCCCGGCACCGGCAAGATATATAGCGTATAAGGGCCTGATGCCGTCCATTTCCGGATGTTCGTCGAGTACTTTCGACATCAACTCGATAGCGTCCTGATGATCTCCGCGGTAGTAATAGACGGCCGAACGGAATATCTTCAGCATCGGATGATTTGGCTCGGACTTTTCTCCGCGCTCTATCTCGCGGATCGCGCTTACATAATCGGCCTTATAGATAAAGATACGCGCGCTGTTATATGCGGATACCGCACGGGCCGCCGGATCGAGCCGCGACAGCTTTTCGAACGCCTTTAACGATTCTTCATACTGCCCGTCGAGACGATGCAGAACGCCCTTCATAAAATAAAGCACCGCATCGTTCGGGAATTGTTTTTGAAGCACTTCGATCTCTGACCGCGCCTTCTTTTTCTCGCCGCGGGCCATGTAGATCATGACCATCAACACCCGAGCTTCGACGACATTCGGATCGTAGAAGAATGCCTTGCTGAATGCCGTTTCCGCGTGCGTGTAATCTTCCGGCTCGCCAAGGCCTTTGAAAAACCTATTCGCATAACAGGCTCCGAGTCCGCTGTATGCCAGAGCGAAATGCGAATCGAGATCGATCGCGTGCTTGAAATTCTGAATTGCCGCGTTGCAGTCGTCGATGTCCAGTGTGCGAAAGATAAACCGCCCGAAATTATCACGCCCGCGGAGATATTCTTCCCACGCTTCGGCATTGTCGGTCGCCCGGCGTCGGAGGTTTTCCTGCTCGCTGTCGGATAATTCCAAACGCAGGCCTTCGAGAATGCGTTGGGCGATGCTGTCCTGAATGGCGAGAATGTCCGAGCCCTCGGCGTCGATCCGGTCACTCCACAAAATGTCGCCAGTCAAAACGTCCAAAAGCTGAGCGGTCACCCGCAGTTTGTCTCCGCCGCGCAAGAATCCGGCCGAAAGCACCGCATGAACACGCAGTTCGCGTCCGGCCTCACGCGGATCGACATCCTTGCCGTGATATTTCGCAATCACGGAGCTCGGACGCACAATAATAGATCTGATCTGCGCAAGCTCGGTGATAACGGCGTCGGCCAAAGCGAATTCGTAGAAACTGGAGCTTTCG
>JANNGV010000493.1:0-2796 GCA_031404055.1 Chloracidobacterium sp. | reverse complement strand
CGCCCCGAGTACAGCCGCCTTCCAGTTCCATCTCGTAATTATTTGCAGCGGATGTGAGAAAAGGCTCCGTAAAACTTCCGCAAGCGGGATCTCCGGTTCCCCGATATCTTCCAGGTCATCGGCTTCGGTTATCGATTGATGTATGTCTTCGGGCCTTGTCATTACTTCTTGATATTGCGTTCACGCATTTCATAAGCCGTTTGGTAGCCCTCGTAAACCGATTCGAAAACGGCGTCCCATGACCGCGACATCGCACTCGCACGGGCGATCTCTTTCATTTTCGACAATTTCGCCGGATCGTCCATCAGTTCTAAAGTGAACTTTACGAAATCGTCGAGGTCTTTGGCGATAAAACCGGTTTCACTCGGCTTGACTAGAAACTTGGGTCCGCCTTGGTCGGTGACAATCGCCGGAACTCCGGAGGCAAACGCTTCCTGGGCCACATTGCCGAAGGCGTCGGTTTCAGACGGAAATATGAAAACGTCCATATTCGCGTAAGCTTCGGACAACTCCGCTCCATCCAAAAAGCCCGTTATTCTGCCGTGGGCGAGATTTTTTTCCAGAAACTCACGCTCGTTGCCTTCGCCGACAATTAAAAACTCAAAACTGTTGCGCCCCGCCTTCAGCAGCTCGCGTTCGAGATCGGCAAGAAGCCGGACATTCTTCTCCGCACGTAGACGGCCAACAAAACCGAGCCGAAAAATGCCATCTTTAACGGTGCGAAACTCGGGCGAGAATTTGTCGGTATCGACGCCGCGGCCCATGATCCGCGATATGCGGCGCGTGCCATTTCCAAGAACATCCACAAGTTCCTGATTCGGCGACAAGACAACCTTCGGCATCTTGTAATAAAGGACCGCTCCGTCAAATATCTTTCGCTCGGCAAACCCAGTGATATTCGAGACCATGCCTTTGGGCAAAAACCTCAGCATTTTAGAAAGGCGGTGGGCGGCGAATTCGTGGATGTTTGTATGCCACGAGCCGAGTATCGGTATCTGTAGTTTCCAGGCTATGTAAGATCCGACAATGCTTACGTCATTGAGTCCGGTGATGTGGATCACGTCGGGCTTGAATTCGTGTATTTGACGCAGCACGCGGTTGGTATGCCGTTGAAAAAGTGGATCGTACGCCAGGTCCTCGTCCAGCCTGAATGAGACAGGCGAGCGTTTAAGCGAAAGGTAGGTGATGCTTTCATCCTGCCAGACATCCGTTTTATTTGCGGCGTGGACGCATAAAAACGGATAGCTATTACGCTTGGCGAACCCTGTCAGCCTCTGACTTGTCATCGCCGCTCCATTCACTTCCAGATATGAATCTGGAAAAAAGGCGACACGTAACTGTTTCTCCACAAAAAATCCTAAAAACTACAAATGGCGGGCAAGCCCGCCAAGTTGGAAAGCAGACGTTTCGCCTGCTTTGAACATAAAGCGTAAAACCATTATCAGGAAAACGTGCCTGACGAAAGGCTGCGTGAGAGATCATCCAGATCGATGATCTCGAAACTTGTTTTTTCCGCATCATGCGGCACGCGGTCTTTTTTGCTTCGTGCCAGGCGAAAAGCCGGGCGTACCCGAGGGCTGCCCAAAAAGCCAAGCGTCCAGATTGCCGCGCGAAGCCATGTCGGGCCGCCGCGGCGCCACCCGTGCGAAGCAAGCGACCGCAAGCCTTCGCCGTCGCCGTTATCGAAAAAGACGCGTTCGAACCACTTTTGGCGTCCGTCTGCAAATTCCGGATAGTGCTTCAGTATTTCCGAAAACGATTGAAGCTGCCGCGAATGAATCGGATGCTCGTATTCAGGCATCAAAACTACCTCGCTCTTCCTTTCCACGCGAACTTCGTGAACAAATTCCTCGAAGGTATCGGCGTTTGTCAGATTGATGACCGTGTTGGGTTTGCAGCCGTGCCGGTCACCGCCGGTCGCGATCGGTATGCCCAGAGCTTCGGCCATTTCGATCACAAGTTTGTTCTCTGACCAAGTGCGAAAGCCGTTTATCTCAAACGCGTGAATCCAGCGTCCGTGGGTCTTAATAAAGTCTTTTAGAAGAGCCTCGTGCTTTTCGGCACCGACCATTTCGATATCCCAGATCGGATGGTTCAAAATCACCAGCACGCCCGGAAGCTCGTTTAGCATCGCGAACATCTCCTGTAGCTTCTCGTTCGAGTGATTTTCCTTTACGAAAGTGTAATTCAGCAGCGTTTTAGTTATCTCGACCGCTCTGTCAGCCGGCAGATTGTGAACGCCGACGTGGAAAAACCCATAATCGAACGGCACCGTCCATTCAAGCGAGATCGGGGCCCGCGAGTTCTGCTGATCGCGATTTACCTGAAGCCCCGCATCGATGCTGTCATGGTCGGTGATCGAAACGATCGCATTCAGCCCGACCCCGGCAATCTGATCTTTTTCTATGTCATAAACGGATTGGCCTGTCATCGGCGGCGACCAGTATGCCGTCGAGAAATCGACAGCCTTGCCTTCCCTTTCCTGATAATTCTTTTGTTCTTTTTTCCAAAAATACGAAATGATCGGCAGCCTGGACGCATAGTGCGGTATAAAATCGAGCATTTCCTTGGAATGTTCGGTGTGGCAATGGAGAGAAACCCCGGTTTTAGCCTTCGAGGTTAAACTTTCCGCTTCCCGCAAAATATGCAGCCGCGTTCGTTTTAAATTCATTGCATCCTCCGTTTCCCGAGCGTACTAAACCTTATAACCTACCAAATAGGCAGTAAGATGTAAATTCGCCAAGGTTGGTTGATTGCAAAGAAGAGTATTTTTGAAGAATAACTATCTTCTTCTCT
>JANNGV010000492.1:0-2685 GCA_031404055.1 Chloracidobacterium sp. | reverse complement strand
CGGCGGCGCCATCGACGCCGCGATCATGCGCCTCGTGGACCTCATGCTGGTCTTCCCCCGGTTCTTCCTGCTGCTTGCCGTGCTCGCGTTCCTGCAGCCGTCGATCTGGACCATCATGGCCGTCATCGGCCTCACCGGCTGGATGGGGGTGGCGCGCCTCGTGCGTCAGATCGGCGTAGGTGTTATCGATCTTGCCTGTTCGCAGGACGCTGGCGTTCAGTTCTGCGTTTAGGCTCGGGGGAAGGCTGACGTTCATTGTGCCGCTAACGAGCTGTATATCAGCGAAACGTCCGCGCCAACTGCGGGTCGGGACGCTGACGTCAACAGTGCCCCCGCCGAATGTCGCGAATACGCCACCGCCGACGAGATTCAGGGTTGCCTTTGCGTCAAGGTAATTGATCTTCATTGTGCCTTCGATACCCGCGATGTAGAGATCGCCTTTGCCGCCGTCGATCTGGAGGTCGCAATATTTCGGCACCTTTATTACGTAATCGATCTTGAACGGCAGGCCAATCAACGTTTTTGGAAACTTTTTCGACACGCGTTTGAGATATGCCTTATCGTGCGTGCCTACGCTTGAAATACCGGTCCTGCCCATGCTTTCTTCGAGCATAAAGCCGGTAACTTTGGCGAGTGCATCTAGATCTGCTTCGGTCAGGGCGGTTAACTCGATCTCGGCGGAGATTTCGATCTCGTTCTTGTTCCAGCCCTCGACGCGGATCGAGCCATTTGGCGCTCCGGTGACGGAAAGGGTTCCGCCGGCGCCAAAATCAAATCTGTCGGTTTTATATGTCGTGCGTTTTACAAGCGTTGTAGTTTGGCCAAAAGCCGCAAACGCGAAAGTTGAAAGAAAAACAGAGAATAGGATTGATCTAAGGAAGGCTTGTTTGTTCATTGTTGTAGGTGTGGTCGGGGGCGAGGCCTATAACATCTTACGGCTGGCGGTAGGCTAAGGTCAAACTTTTTCTGCAAACCGGAAACGCCGTCAGGATTTAACGGCGGATTCGAAAACTTCCTTGCCCCATTCATTTATGCTCTTTCCGGATGACTCGGCGGTTTCGGCTATTCGTTCATGCAATTGTCCGGGCAATCGAAACAGCAATTTACCCGAATAATTCTTTTTCGCTTTCTTGCCGGTTTTTTCGCAGACTTCAATAAAAAAATCAACCGTTTCCTTCATAGAAGTCTTTAATTCGGCAACCGTTTCACCGTGGAAGGTAACAATGTCTTTTACACCAATAAGTCGGCCGACAAATAAGTTATCGTCTGCGGAGAATTCGACTTTTGCGGTAAATCCTCTGTAGGTTAACTTGTTATTCATTTTTGACGCCTACCAAAATCAAAAACTCCCTGAATGCTTCGACCTGATATTTTCTCGCTTCTTTTCCTGGATGGGGCCGATGCAAAAAAAAGTCTTTGCTTTTTCATCTCAAAAGCAACACGAGAGCCATTGCCTTCGATCACTTTCGCCCCCAGTGCGAGCATTAAGTTCTCAATATCTCCAAACTTTAGCGATGCAGCGGTTGGCACCGCGAATATCGAGGCAAGAGTTTTTTGATGCCTCTTATTCACCAACGGATGATAGCATCATATGCTATCACAGTCAAGAGTTTTGGTAGGACATTGTTGGGGTCAAACGGATGTTCGGTCGCATCAGCGCCTAATGAAAGATATACTGCCGCGTTGATTTGTGACGGTAAGAGAAGAGCTTCCGTCGCCGAATCTGCCGTAGACGCGGCGTCCGTCGCCGAAACTCATCTCCGGGCTTGCAAAGGAGCCGAGCGAGATATTGCGGGTTGACGGAGCGGTCGCCATAAGTTTGAAAGAAGATTCGAATGGTATACGCAAATTAATGTTGCCGCGCATTGACGTGAAACGATAGTAACCGCCGCTTCGCATCTCACCGTCAAAGAATATGTCGCCGATGCCGTTTTGAGCATCGACCGCGCCGGCGGCGATATTAGTAAGCGTTATGTCGCCCTCGGTCGTTATTATTGCGCGGACGAGGCCGCCGCTGACATTTGTAACGCTGAGATTGCCGATACGTGTTTCAATGTCAACATTCGAAAGCCTTGGAACGCGGATGAGAAAATTTACGTTGCCGATCCCGTTGCGGCCCTGGTTGTCCTTTACGAGATCTATGTAAATGGTACCGCTCAAGCTTTGCGGCTCGATGTTCGCGGCAGGTGCTTCGAGATAGGCCGAGACGCTAATCTCCTGGCGGTCCCAGCCTTCGACCGTGACTGTGCCCGACCGGTTAAGAAGCTGCAGCCGCACGTTCTTTGTCGCGGGGTAAGTTTTCGTAAATCGCCTTTGGGCCGAAACCTCGTTTACGGCGGGCGCAAAGAAAAAAACTACGCTCAAACAAAGAAGAATCGTAGTCTTGGCGGCAATCGAGATGCGCGAAATTTTGTTCAAACTACAAATCATTAGAAAATCTAACCATTACAACTCCGAAAATGCGCGAAGCAGGTTCATCTTTTCAGTAAGGGTCGAATCCAGCATCTCACCCGACAGATCATCCTGCGGGTCCTGTTCGAGAATGACCGTATATTCGGTCACCGCCTGATCGATCTCGTTCAAATTGCGGTCAAAAGCGTCCCGCATTTTATTGTCCCACTGCTCACGTCGAGCCTGGACCCGCTTGTTCCAATAGTCGATGGCAGCCTGCTGCTCCTGAAGCCT
>JANNGV010000491.1:0-4184 GCA_031404055.1 Chloracidobacterium sp. | reverse complement strand
CATAAATGTTAAAACAATGTGCAGATGAATGAGATGCCGAAAATTTTGAGCCGCGACAACGCAAAGCTTGTCATGGCACGCAAGGTTCGCGATGGCAAGATCGACGACATGATCTTTCTGGAAGGTTTACGGCTCGCGGAGGAGGCGATTCGGTCTACTCTAGATTTTAGCGAATGCTTTATAACGGCCGCGTTTGCGAAAACGGAACGTGGCAGGGAAATGATCACGGCTTTGGGAACTCGCGGCGAGCGGATTTCCGAGGTCGCGGACAGCCTGTTCCAGTCGATAGCCGATACCAAAAACTCGCAGGGCATTATTCTCCTTGCCGAACGGCCCCGCAAAGGACTGAAGTCAATCGAAAAAAATATAAACGATGCCAGTTCAGCGTTGGTCGTATTTCTGGAAGAAGTAAATGATCCATCGAATCTCGGGGCAGTGTTCAGGACAGCGGAAGCGGCCGGTGTCGCCGGAGTTGTTGTGTCTAAAGGTTCCGCCGACGTATTTGCGCCAAAGGCCTTGCGTGCCGCGATGGGGGCGAGCCTCCGCATTCCGGTTTGGGAGAATGCCGACCTGGCGGATGGGATCTTGTGGTCCCGCGATCTCGGTCTACGCACAACCGCGACGGATATTTCGGCCAGGATCGAATATACCGAGCTTGACTGGACTGTGCCCCGGCTAGTCGTTTTCGGATCTGAAGCTCATGGTTTGCGGAGGGAAGCTTTGGATATGGTAGACGATATCGTGCTGATACCGATGCAAAACGGCGTCGAAAGTCTTAACCTCGCGGTATCGGCCGGGATAATTCTCTTCGAAGCCGTTCGGCAAAAATCCATTTGAAATACGCTAGCGAATGGGCCCAGCCGCATTCACGGCTATGTTCGTATTGGCATTCGCGTTTGCGGGCGGAGCGACAGCAGCGGCGGCTATTTCTTTTGCAAATTCCTGCGAGGCTTGAGGGCTTTCGATTATTACCAAAGCCATCGCGATTTCAGTTGCCATTGTCTTGGCATTCTTTGCTTCCGCCTGCGACAGACGGTCTTTGGCCATTCCGTAGAACCGTTTGGCATCCCAGGATTTGCCGGTCAAAAGAAACGCTCGAGCCAGCAGGAAATAGTCTTCCGCTACCTGCGGACTGGGATTAACAGCAATATACTTCGCCGGGTCTTCATCGACCTCCCGACGACCTTCTTCAAAGGCGGTCAGGGAAATATTATTGCTCTTCTGTTCGGTAATTTTCGGCGTTTCCTGCTCTTGGGGGGGGACTGGAGCGAGCAAAAAATAAGCTGCAGTCAATCCGATCACGCCGATCACGCCACCGGCAATCAACAGGCTGATCGCCGCTACGGCCTTAGTCAAGAATCCTTTGCTTTCTTCCGCACCGCCGTAATCGTTGCTTAAAACAGTCCGTGTTGGCTCCGGGTCTGCTGTCCGCTCCTCGAGCGCCGGAACGAACACGCTTGAAGAAACGTAGCCTTCCGTATCATCCGTCACAGGCTCATCAGCAAAAATCTCATTCGGATTTTCGAGCAGGTAAGCACTATCGTCATTTTCGTCGCTGACGGGCAATGACTCGGCCTCTTTAGCAACAGGTTCTTCTTCCGCTAACGCGATTTCTTCCTCAATGTTGATCGTATCGTGATGGATCTCGGCGTTGTCGTCGGTTTCGACGACCGAGTCGAATGGCGGCCGTGCGGTGGCGACCGTTACTTGTTCGGCGTCAACATCTCCCTCGACCGGAGACTGTTTTTCGCCCGGAAATTTAACAACGACGGCCGTCAGATTGTCTTCGGCACCACGGCCGAAGCAGATCTCCTTCATTTTTTCGCATATTTCCGAAGGTTCGCTGTCCGATGCCAGAAGAGCTTCGATTTCGGAATCGTCAATATGCCGCGTAATGCCGTCCGAGCAGAGAAGAAATGTCGTCGCGGGATGAACGATTAGCATTTTCACATCGGCCTCAACCATTTCTTCAGCGCCCAATGCGCGGCTGATGACATTCCGGCTGGGATGAACCAAAGCCTGTTCGGGCGTCATCCGGCCAGCTCTAACTTCTTCTTCGACAACGGAATGGTCATCCGTTTCGCGAAACAGCTGGCCGTTTGGATCGACGCGATAGATCCGCGAATCACCGACGTGGGCCAGCGTTGCAATGTCGCCGCCGACGTGAAGAGCAACAACCGTCGTCGCCATTGACGCCAGTTGCGGCAGATCGCGCGACATTTGAAAGATCGCCCCATTTGCACGCTCGATCGCGATCCGCATCGTGTCTTCGGGGTCGGAATCATCACCGATGTTGATAAAGGCCTCGCCAATTATTTCGACGGCCATTTGCGAGGCAACTTCGCCAGCCTGGGCACCGCCCACGCCGTCAGCAACGATAAACACACCGTGCTGGTGCAGTTCGAGATATGAATCTTCATTCTGCGGCCGGCTTTCGTTAAGCCCGCGGTCACTTATCGCCGCCGATGTAAACTGATCGCCATTCATCATCATCTCTTCTCCGATCCGTTACCCGTGGGTAGCGATGCTAAGAAACATTACAATCAATAGTTTAGAATCTATGAGTTAGGGTAATGCATGAGCATTATTCTGCCGCCGGTCGACCGCATTGCGATGTGAAAATGCCATTAGCATCCCAAGCATGACGAAGCTCGTTATAAGTGAAAAGCCGCCGTGGCTAACGAATGGCAATGTGATCCCGGTCATCGGCAAGGCCCGCGTTATACCGCCAATATTCACCAAGGCCTGAAAGCCAATGAATGCGGCCAGCCCGATGCAGCAAAGCTTGCTGAACATGTCCCTGGAATCAAGTGCGGTCCGTATTCCCGCGCTCACAAACACAATTAGGGCAAAGGTTAGCAACAAACCGCCAAAAAGTCCAAGTTCTTCGGCAAGAGCGGCGAAAATATAATCGGAGTCCGCAACCGGGATCAATTCCGGATAACCAAGCCCCAGGCCCCGGCCAGTTGTCCCGCCTGAAGCAAGCCCGAATGTCGCCTGAGCGGGCTGGAACGCAAGCACGTCAAACCACGCGTCTATATTGATCGTGCGCTGAAGATCCGGGTCCTCTTCGAGCATTTGCGGTAGATTAGGATCCTTTTCGACAAGCTTCTTGTAATAATCATCGTAATCTTCTTTCCACCACGTAGTTTCGGGCGTAGGCGGATTAAAGCCGTCAAGCCATAGATGAAACCGCTGTTGGATGCGATCGGGCAATACCTGTTTAACAGGCCGTGCAAGCGTCGGCAGCAGCGGTATCTTCTCCTGCGTTTTTTCGGGCAAGGCGCCGACGACGAGTATCCCGACCATCACCAAAACGCTTCCGACAAGCACAAAACGCTGAGAAAACCGGCGAACGGCAATGAGGTAAAGTGTTGCGTAAACTCCGCTAAAGACCATCATCTGTCCAAAATCCTTGAGCACGAAAAAAGGCACGAAGGGAAGTATCGCCATGAAAACGAGCGGCAATACATCCTTTGCCCGCGGAACGCCCCAATAGGTGCGGGCGAGATTTTTGTAAAGCACCGCCAAAATTGCGGCAAAACCTATCAAAAACGGTATTTTTGCCGGTTCCCATGGCGTCATGTTGCCGATTGATTTGCCGGCCCGCGATGTTATCGCAGCTATTATAAGCGGCCCAAGCGTCAGCAAAACGATCAGGAATCCATTCTTTTGCAGCAATTCCAGGAACTTGTCCCTTCTTAACAGAAAGAACGCGGCGATCAATCCGAAGATGCCGAGTAATGGATTTATGGTCTTGCCGGAGAAAAGCACGCTGCTCAGACTGTCGTCCGTCGCTGGCCGCGGCGTTTCGAGCGAAAGATCGACCGGCGATGGCGGCGTGGCCGGCAGGCCCATCATCTGTTTCTTTTCGGCGGAATAATTTTCCTGAATATAGTGAAGTTGAAGCGTCTTGATCTTTTGCTGGCGGGCCTCGGCCTTGTCCTTGCGGGAAATGTATTCCGGGTCGCTAAACAGCCTGTATTGAACGGTTAAGCCGATGGAGAATAACAAAACGGCTGAGGTGTAAACGGTCCAGTTTCCTTCAAACTTCGCGAAACGCTTTAAGAAAATCGGCAGAACCGCCAAAAGGCCCAGCAGCCCAATGTTCCGAATCGCGGTAAACCAGGACGTTTCGTACCCGCGGATCAGACCGCCGTAATAGATCGCATAGTGCGAGATCG
>JANNGV010000490.1:0-1954 GCA_031404055.1 Chloracidobacterium sp. | reverse complement strand
TACAGAAAGCCTGCTTTTCGGCCTGTCCTCAACCGGCACACCGACAAAACCTAGAAGGGCAAGCTGCTGTTCGGCGGAATGCGTTACCTCTTGCCGCCAAAAATCGGTCGAAGAAGAAAGCAGGTGATTGTAGAGAAAATTGTAGTGGTAGTTCGCATAGCCGACACGATGGCGCGCGCCGGTAGTGGAAGTGAAGAATGTCCCGGTCGTTCCGCCGTGCAGATTAATGGCGACGTCGTACTTATTTTGCCGAAGCCGCCACGCCGTTTGCGCCCGCAAAGCAGCACCTTTCGGAACAGAGATTACGTCATCAACCGCATCAAAACCATCCAGCAGCGGAGCAACCCAATCTTCAAGCAAAATGTCGATCTGTGCTTCGGGCAGGAATTTTTTCAGGGCAATAAGCGATGGCGTTGCAAGGACCGTGTCACCGATCGAACGCAGTCGAACGATGAGGACGCGGCGGACTTTGCTCCAGTCGATTTCCATAATGGAAAATTGAAAATGGAAAGTGGAAAACTAATCTGTCATTTTCCATTATCCGTTTTCCATTTCTTCAATCTTCCACCTTTGCTTCATCGACGAGCATGACCGGTATCTCATCCTTGATCGGATAGACAAGCCGGCATTCGGGACTGACGCATTTCAAACCGCTTTTGTCCTCTTTGATCTCGACCTTCGATTTACACTTCGGACAGCGCAAAATTTCTAAAAGTTCGGGGCTGATCGCCATTATTTCGCTCCTGTTTAGTCAGAGAAAGTATTTTCAATCTTAACCCAAAGATATCAGTCAGCAAAAGAAGCAACGTAAAAGGGCCGGATACACTGTTCCAGCCCCTTTCCTTTTTACTTTTTACTTTTGCTTTATACGGCGGCTTCCGTCTTTGTGCCGCATTCGGGGCAGAATTTCGCACCGGCCGCTAACTCGAACTGGCAATTCGCGCACTTCGCCTTTTCCTGTGTCGCACCGCATTCCGAGCAGAATTTTGCGCCTTCGCGGAGTTCGGCATTGCATTTTACGCAGGGAACCTTTGCGATCTCCATTTTGCCGCCGCATTCCGCACAGAACTTAACTCCCGCGGCATTCGGCTTTCCGCATGACGGGCAAGCAACTGTCGCGGGTGAGGAGCCGGCCGGGCCAGATGCCTGCGGGCCCGCCCCAAACGCGTTCGCCATCTGCCCGCCAACCGCAAATCCGGCTCCTAGGCCTGCTCCCAATCCGGCACCGCCGCCTTCGTTCTGCGCGGCGTCGCGAAGTGCGTCGGCCGCCTGAAACTGCATATACTGCTGAGCATCGCCAAGAGCACCCATCGAAGAACGCTTGTCCATCGCCGCCTCGACTTCGGGCGGAAGACTTATGTTTTCAACATAAAACTTCGTCACCTCAAGGCCATAGCCTTTAAAATCTTCGTTGATCTTGGCACGAATTTGCTCACCGACTTCCTTGTACTGAGCCGCAAGATCGAGCGCCGGGATCTTCAATTCACCGAGAGCATCCGAGAATTCCGTCACGATCGCCCGTTTTAACTGGCCGTCTATATCGTCGGTCTGAAATTTAGCATTCGTTCCGGCGATTTCTTTGATGAACTCGGCCGGATCGGCGACACGCATGCTGTAGGCGCCGAATGCACGAAGACGAACAATACCGAAATCCGCGTCGCGAAGCATGATCGGGTTCGACGTTCCCCATTTCATGTCCGTGAACTGCTTGGTATTTACAAAATAAACTTCAGCCTTGATCGGCGAGTTAAACCCGTACTTCCATGCACCAAGCTTTGAAAGAATCGGCGTGTTCCCACCCTCGACCGTATATCGTCCCGGCGTAAAAACATCGGCGACCTGCCCTTCGAAGACGAAAACCGCTGCCTGTGATTCACGGACGATCAACTGCGCGCCGTTCTTGATCTCCTGCTGATAAACCGGAAAGCGGTAAAGCAGCGTGTCCTGCGAGTCA
>JANNGV010000489.1:0-5044 GCA_031404055.1 Chloracidobacterium sp. | reverse complement strand
TGCGACGAAGGCCGCAAGCTCAGGATCGGTATTGGTGAAGACTACATCTATCAATCGTGTATCTTTGACCGTTACGCGAGAATCGCGGACAGGTTCAATACTTAAATTTTTCTTGATTATGTCCACATACGGGGCGAGCCTGACAGCTTCGGCGATCTCGTCCGCGGAAACGAGAGCCGAACTTGACTGGCTGTCGATGGAATCACCCTTTTTGTCTTTTTTAGAGGTGTCACTGGCGAGGCCGATCGCCTTCAGCATCGAACGCAACGGAGACGATCCCCCTTCGTTCTTTGCCTTCTGAAACTCTGGATTTGTATCCAGGCTATGTTCTTTGATAACTCGTCTGAGCAGCGCATCGCTGGTAAGCAGTTGAAGCTGAGTGTTGAAATACGAAGCGTCGGACGTGGACGGGAACCTCTGGCGATCACTTGTAGCAAGGTCAGGATTCGACTGCTCGTTATCGACCTGAACTATTGCCCGAGCCGAAAAAATATCCGGCTTTCGCGCCATGTAAATGGCCGCAAGGGTCGTAACGAGCACTGCAATGCCGATAACAAGCCATATCCGCTTGCGTATGGCACGCCAATAGTCGAGTAGCTGCAATCCATCCTGCGCGTACGTCTCGCGATAGGCGGGATACCTTCCCGTGCCCGTTACGATTTGAGGCTCAAACTGGCGCTCGAATTCAAGCGGTTCGGCTTTTGATTGTTGAACAAGCTCGCGGCTCTCTTTCATACTAGTAAATTCTATGGAACCCTATAAAAAATCGACGGAAGTCCTTGTGTGAGGCTACTCTTAATACCATTTAGGATGCTCTTCACCTTGTCTTCCGAAACTGCAACGATGTCATTTGGCTGCAAATACGGATCCTGTACTTTGCGCTTATCGATCGCGCTTAGATCGTAAACAAACTCATCCCTTTCAAGGCTTCCGGGCTTTTGCCGCAATATTCTGACGTTATTCGTTTTCGTTGCGGGTTTCAGCCCCTCGGAGGATGCGATGGCTTGAGTCAATGTGATCGGCTCCTTGATAACAACTTGTCCCTGCTTGTTAACGTTGCCGTACACATAAACAACATCGGCGTCCAGCACCGACACAATATCGCCGGGCTGCATCACCAGATTCTGCTTTGCTTCAAGGATTTCGCTTATCTTAAAGTCGAACAATGCCACATCATCCGATCCCGGACTGGCGACCGCACTGTC
The DNA here is from genome assembly GCA_031404055.1 of Chloracidobacterium sp. GTDB lineage: Bacteria > Acidobacteriota > Blastocatellia > Pyrinomonadales > Pyrinomonadaceae > OLB17. Next base: position 3,839 of record JANNGV010000489.1, on the reverse strand, counting down.
CTTACAGTTAGACGTGCTGCCCGTGCGTGCGACCAGCAAGCGCGTCCCGGCTTCCTTCGAGGGCCCGCCGGCCTGTGCAAGCAGTTCGAGCAAGCGCACTTTACGGTTAATAAAAAAGCTTCCCGGTTTTTCAACCGCACCGATAACGGCAAATGCCTGCGACCTTTGTTCAATCGCAACTACATTAACCTCGGGGTTTCTCAAATAATCTTTTTCGTAAGCAACTGCTACATCCGTCGCCAATTCCCTTTCGGTCTTGCAAACTGCAACTATTGGTTTTGGAATTCGAAACAAGTTAATGGTGCCGTTCGAATTGACACTAACTTTCTGAGCAAGCTCCGGATGACGAAAGATCTGAACATCCAATGTATCCTGAAATCCGATTCTGTATCGTTCATCCCGCGCCTGAGCGCCTGGAAAAGATACCGTCTGCGTCTTCACGTCGGTTTGCCCGATTATTTTCGGGCTGTCGACGGTTTGGGCTCTGGCCGCTGCCGAGCACAATAGAATGAACAGACAAAATGCTTTAAGCTCAATTTTTGATCTCATAACTCAGACTCCTTAATTTCCGATAAAGCCAGGAATTTTAAGCCTTTGGATTGCCGTGCTTACCTAAAAGTTGTTTGTAAAATCGATTCCCGCATTCGAAAATCGCACAAGGTTTTAGTTTAACAAACGGAAATAGGTTTGAAAACCATAGATTTTAAAAGTTCGGACATTTCCGATAGACTCTGAAATCGCGATTGCGGGCAAATTTTCGCCATGGAAGACACGACGCCGATGCTTCGGCAATATCTTGAGATCAAAAAGCAGTATCCCGGAACGCTCCTTATGTTCCGGCTCGGCGATTTCTACGAGCTTTTCAATGAAGACGCGATCGTCGGATCACGCGAATTGCAGATAACGCTGACCGCCCGCCACAAAGACTCCAAAAATCCTATACCGATGTGCGGCGTGCCGCACCACGCCGCCGCAAGCTATATCGCACGGCTTGTGCGAAACGGTTATCGGGTCGCTATTTGCGAACAAGCCGAACCGGCCACAAAAGGCACGAAATTGGTCCGCCGCGAGGTTGTTCGGGTCGTGACCCCCGGAACCGCGATCGACCCGCAGCTTATTGAATCAAAGGAATCGGTATATCTCGCGGCCCTTTGCGTATCGGGCGAAACGATCGGTGCCGCTTTCCTCGAGCTTTCGACCGGAGATTTTGCAACTACGCAAATCACCGGCCCCGATTCGTGGGCAAAGCTTCGCGAGCTCATCGATGGATATGCGCCGCGCGAGCTATTGTTCCCTGAATCGATTACCAAAGTCGTCCACGAGAATTTCGCGTCTGCGCGGCCTTCCTCGTCGCTGCTTTCGGACCAGGAGCATAACGGCAGATCAAACACGTCGAATTTTAACGGCCCGTCCATTGTGCTCACCGCGGTTGATGACGACCGGTTTCATCTTCGCGACAGTGAGGATGCCCTGCGGAAGCAGTTTAACGTAAAGGAGCTGACCGGATTCGGCCTGGACGACAAGCACGTGGCAATTAGAGCCGCCGCGGCGTGTCTGCGTTATGCTCATTACACCCAAAAAGCAACGGCCGACCATATTTCCTCGATAAAATTTTTTGCGTCAAGCGATTGTCTCGTATTGGATAGCCTGACACTTAGAAATCTAGAAGTGGTCCAATCGCGAAACGAAACCGGCAAACGGGTTCTGCTAAGTGTAATTGATGAAACAGTTACGGGAATGGGCGGAAGACTTCTTCGAGCATGGCTGCTGCGCCCCTCAATCAAACGCAGCGAAATCGAAACGCGTCTCGCGGCAGTGTCCGAACTGACCGATTCGATCCTTCGCGACAAGATACGCTTCCTGATGAAGGAAATCTCCGATCTTGAGCGTCTAGTCGGCCGGCTAAATCTGGGGTCCGCCACCGCCCGCGATCTGATCGCCCTCGGCTCGTCACTTGCTCAAATGCCCACAATCAATGCCTCGCTCGCCGATGCCGAGTCACTACTGCTTCAGGTCCTTTCCGAAAATATTCACGAACTGCCTGAGATTCGATCGCTGATAGACAACGCAATTGCTGCCGAGCCTCCGTTGAATCTTAGCGACGGAGGGACCATTCGCTCCGGTTTTAACGATGAAATAGATGATCTTCGCGAAATCTCACGAAACGCAAAGCAAACTATTGCTGAATTTGAAGAAAAGGAACGTGCCCGCACCGGCATCGGTAATCTAAAGATAAGATTCAACAACGTCTTCGGTTATTACATTGAGATATCAAAAGGCAACGTTTCTAGCGTGCCCGACGATTACGAACGGCGGCAGACATTAGCGAACGCCGAGCGCTACACGACGCCGCAGCTAAAGCAATGGGAAGAAAAAGTGCTTGATGCCGAAGAGAAGATAATTGAGCTGGAAACCAATCTTTTCCAGCAGGTTCGTTCACAGGTGCGCAACGAAACACAAACGCTTCAGTCGACGGCCCGAGCCGTAGCGACACTCGATGCGTTGGCATCGCTGGCCGAAACTGCAACGCGGCGAAATTACGTCCGCCCCGTCCTGCATGACGGCGACGAAATTGAAATAAAGAATGGCCGCCACCCGGTTGTCGAGGCTTATATTAGCGATTCGTTTATACCGAACGACCTGTATCTCAACAATTCGACCGACCGCCTTCTAATTGTAACCGGTGCGAATATGGGCGGTAAATCGACCGTGCTAAGGCAGGTCGCGCTGATTCAGATCCTTGCCCAAATCGGCTCATTCGTGCCCGCGACGTCCGCGCGTCTTCCAATCATAGATCGAATTTGGACGCGGGTCGGGGCATCCGACGACCTCGCATCGGGCCGTTCAACGTTCATGGTCGAAATGACCGAAACCGCATCAATCCTGCATAACGCAACGCCGCGGAGTCTTATTCTTTTAGACGAAATCGCCGGGGAACCTCAACATTCGACGGCCTCTCTATCGCCTGGGCCGTTGCGGAATACCTGCACAATTCGCCCGAGCATTCGGCAAAGACGATTTTCGCGACGCATTATCATGAATTGACCGAACTGGCCGAGAGTCTGCCGGGTGCTAAAAATTATCAGATATCAGCTACCGAACGCGACGGTGAAGTTGTTTTCCTGCACAAGTTACAGAAAGGAAAAGCGATGAAATCATATGGCATCGCCGTCGCCCGGCTCGCCGGCCTGCCGCAGCAAGTGATTGAACGGGCAAAAGATGTCCTTGCCAAACTGGAAAAATATGAGTTGGCCGTTTTCGCCGAAGAAAAGGCGACGGGGCTCGGTGCGGCGGCCGCAAAGCAAAATGCATCACAGTTTTCGCTGTTTGATCTGAACAATGAGCGGGCCGTAAACGAAATACGCAACGCCGATCTCGACGCAATGTCGGCGGAGGAAACCAAATCTCTGCTGAATGAGATCAAACGGAAGATTATTTGAAGAGTTATCCTGATCGAATCCTCTTGTTCCTTCTTTTTCATCTGATTCCGTGGTTTTCCTTTATTTTACCACCGACGAAGAGGAGCAAGGCTGGTCTTTAAAATACCCTTAGGTGATACTTTAACTGTCTAAAATCTGACATCTAAAGCTTTACACTAACTTGTCGAACCTTATGGACTACGCCGAAATCGAATCACTCTCGCTTGAGCAGAAAATTGGGCAGTTATTTTTTATCGGAATTCCGGCCGATACGATCGATCGGCCGACCGAAAAGCTTTTATCCGACATACAGCCCGGTGGTGTCTGCCTTTTTACGAGGAATATACGTGACGCGAATCAGACGCTGACGCTGCTCAATGAAATAAGAAACGCGTCGAATATTGCCCCGTTTCTAAGCAT
>JANNGV010000488.1:0-21457 GCA_031404055.1 Chloracidobacterium sp. | reverse complement strand
TTTCAATGTATTACGATACGTAGATCCTGGCGAATCGTGAGATAGTTATTGTGGGCAGATCTCGCGGTCTGCTCACATTTTTTTGTTTATATGGAACAAAAACTATGGTCATCGAACCTGTTGTATTAAAAGGAGATCGCGTCGAACTGGAGCCGCTATGCATCGATCACGTCGCTCCATTTTGCGAATTTGGCCTTGACCAAACTCTGTGGGCGTTGACAGCGAATCAGATAGCTACGGAAGATGCGATGCGTTTATATGTCGAAAGTGCATTAAGAGATCAGAGTAACGGCCTGGCTTTCCCATTTGCTACCAAATTATCGAGAGAGAACAAGATCGTAGGCTCGACGCGTTTCGGCAATATCGATGTGCAAAATCGCAAAGTCGAAATCGGATGGACGTGGGTCGATCCGCAATGGCAGCGCAGCTTTGTAAACACCGAAGCAAAACTCCTTATGCTTACTCACGCATTCGAGGTGTGGGGATGCATCCGCGTGGAATTTAAGACGGATGTGCTGAATGAAAAGTCCCGCAACGCAATTTTGCGCCTCGGAGCTTTGGAGGAAGGCATTTTGCGAAACCATATGATCACGGATAGTGGGCGTTTTCGCAATTCAGTCTATTTCAGTATCATCGATAAGGAATGGGGGCGGGTTAAATCCGGTCTCATCCAAAAATTAAGGAGTTATCAATGAAATCGTTTTATCCTGCAATTCCATGTCTTCTGTTCGGGCTGATTCTCGCCGCATGTTCGTCCGTCGAGGAAAAGTCGGCGAATCAGAAAACTGCATCCAATCGTCCGGCGAATGCAGCCTCGACAGTTGATTCGGCCAATAATCCGGCACCGGTAAACAAGGAAAACGCAACGGTCACGAAGAACGAAGTCGTCTCAGAAGATCCGATTGGAAGTGTCAGGAAAAGCAGGATGGACGCGATGCGAAAAGAGGCTGAGAATTCTCCGCCCCCGAAAATCGACATCGAAGCGGAGCTGAAAAAATCAACCTTGCCGGCTCCGGAAAATTCTGAATTTGCGGCTGTCCTGGCCGATTATGTCTTCGAACGCCGCACGTTCAAAAGTCATCCGCGGTTGTCGAAAGTCGAGAAAATAACTAAAGGTGCTCAGAAAACGATCAAGGTATATTTGACCGACGGCAAGGTCATCGATCTGCCGGGCGAGAAAATAGATTTTATCTCCACGGTGTCGTCGGGAGCTATTTTGAGAGCTGCGGGCCTCGGAGCCGCCGCGTCAACCGAGAAAAAGCCGAATATGTAGACCAAAATCGTTGATATCACGATGCAAGCCTGATAGTGTATAATTCGGATGGTATGGAACGATTCACCGTCATTTGCCCATGCTGCGAAGCAACTCTTACCATCGACGGCCAAACCGGATCGATCCTTTCGCACGCAGAGAAAAAGAAAATACTCGGATCTTTTGACGATCTGAAAGGTGAGTTGGGCAAACAGAAAGAGATCCGCGACAGCCTGTTTAATCAGGAAATGTCGTCGGTGAAGGACCGTGAACGCCTTTTGGAAGAGAAGTTTAAAGAGGCAATGAAACGGGCCGATGTCGACAAGGACAAACCGTTAATAAATCCGTTGGATATGGATTGAAAACCGGCCATATGGCACCGCATTACTAACCGCAACCGATCTATACGTCGAAACTCTTCAAATGACCTATCCTCGCAGAGTACCAGTAAAATTGACCGATTCGAGAGAAAAGCTCATCGTCGCTCTCGACGTTGAATCGGGTGAAATTGCTCGAGATATCGTAGCCGATCTTTTGGGCGTGGTTTCCACATTCAAAATTGGATTACAGTTGTTTTCGGCGGCGGGAGGATCGTTTGTCAGCGAACTCGCTGCAACAGGTGCAAGGGTTTTCCTCGATCTGAAATTTCACGACATCCCAAACACCGTTTCTAAGGCCGGAATCGAGGCCGCACGTCTCGGCGTCTGGATGTTCAATGTGCACGCTTCGGGCGGAAGCGAGATGATGAAACAAACCGTTAACGATGTCGGCGAGTTCTGTTTGAAAAGCAACCTGGCACTTCCGCGAATCATCGGTGTAACTGTCCTGACCAGTTCTAACGCAGACACTTTGCGTGAGGTTGGGATCGGAGGCGGAGTGGAAGAATACGTCGCCCGGCTGGCGCGATTGACGACCGAATCCGGATTACACGGTGTTGTTGCCTCATCAAACGAGATCGGAGTTATACGGAGTGTGGTCGATGACCCTGACTTTTTGATCGTCACTCCCGGAATTCGGCCTTTGTCTGCAACAAATGACGATCAGAAGCGTGTAATGACTCCAGGTGCGGCGATTGCGAAAGGCTCGAATTATCTTGTTATCGGGAGGCCTATCATCGCGGCACCCGAACCGCGTATTGAAGCAATGAGGATTCTGGAGCAGATGAACGCGTCTTCGCAAGAAGCCTCATCATTACAATAAACTGTGAAAAGACTGCACTTAAATCGCCTAACGGCATCGTTATTGGTTGTTGCCCTGCAAATTGTTTGGGCAACGGCGTTTGCGGGTTCGATGAGCGCTCAGACGACTCCGCAGGGCTCGGAAACGCCGTTTCGAATTGGCGAACGGCTCACCTACACAGTCGGCTTCGAGCGTTTCACGAATGTTGCTTACGCCGAGATACAAACTGTTTCTCGCGGCAGGATAGGAGATGTCGATGCCGTCGAGCTTCGATCGAAGGTCAAAACGCTCGAATTTTTAAGCGCGGCTTTTTACCTGATAGACGAATCGCGAACGATCTTTGCGTCGCCGGATACCGGGCTTCCGCTGTATGTGAGCAGGACGCAGAACATAGGCGGTTTGCCGAAAGAGGCGATACAAAATTATCTCGCCGCTCCGACGTCGAATTTCGATCTCGTGACGATGATCTATAAGATCAGACATTCGAACGGCTCCGGCACAATAAATATTCAGGAAGGTGAAAAGGTCTATCCAGTAACCTTTCAAACCACCGTGAACGAAAAGATCAAGACTGACGCGGGTGACTACGACACCTCGATAGTCACCATTCAAAGCGAATATTTGACCGAAAATGGCTTAAAGGACCTTAGAATAAATTTCAGCACCGACGAAGCCAGAATACCAGTCTCGATTCGATTTAAAACGTCAAAAGGAGAGTTTCGGGCGAAGATAGCAAGTATCCAGAACCTCGAGCCTCAGGTGGATCCACTTCCGACGCCTTCGCCGATAAAAACTCCTAAACCAGTAGGAACGCCGCCGCCGACTCCGACCCCGCGATCGTATATCGATAACCAGCCTCTCGGGTCGGACCTTTCATTCGAACTCGGCGAAACGCTTGAATATAAGATCACTTCCGCGGGTCAGCCAATCGGAAACTTCGTGCTCCAAGCCAAAGAAAGAAAACAGGTAGAAGGCGCTGACAGCTTACTGCTGACCGCAACCGTGACAGAGGTTGCCGCCGGTAACGGACTTTTGAACCTTAACGACGGAATCAAGGCTCAGGTCAATCCCGAATCGCTCGGCCCGCGTCGTTTAGACATCGGCTTTGCGGGAACTCTCAGCAGCATTAATCAGACGGTGGTTTTTGACGAGAAAACCAGCATGATCACGTTCAAGGGGACAAATCAGGTTGATTCGCCGGTCGGAACGCACAGCATTCTGTCGCTTGCTTATGCGATCCGCTCATTTAACCTAAAGCCGAGTAAAGACACGTCCAACCCGATCAATGACACGCGCGTCGCCGTTTTTTGGGACACAAAGCCATATATTTTTACTCTTCGCCCCTCGTTAGCAGACTTGATTACGCTACAGGGCGAGAAGGTCTCCGCCCAGCTCATTACAATCAATACAGGTAATCCGCAGCTCGACGGTCTTAATCTCAAGATATGGCTGTCCAATGATGAGCGTCGCATCCCGCTGCGTTTTTCGGTAGGAAATTTCCAGGCCGATCTGGTTTCAGATAAGATAGTTCAGCCGAAATAACCAAAATTTGACTACAAATTATCCTAATTGAAATTGAAATTTGATTTCAATTAGGGTATAGTTGCGCTTAGATCGAGTTGGGAATCTTCTATGTCCGAAGCGCTAACAATGAATCTGTTTAACATTCCGGCGGGAGTGCATGCAAGAGTAACGGCAATCAACGGCGAAGGGTTCATCACGCGCAGATTGATGGAAATGGGCGTTGTGCCCGGTGTTTCCGTCAGACGCGTAAAATCGGCCCCGTTCGGCGATCCGATAGAGATTCGGCTTCTGGGCTACAGCCTGGCGATCCGAAAAAACGAGGCCGAGGCGATCGAGGTTGAGCTTTAGCGCCTGCCTTTCACAATGGATGAAAGATCACGCTCCAACATTACAATTGCACTTGCCGGAAATCCCAACGCCGGCAAGACGACACTCTTCAATTTTCTCACCGGCCTAAATCAAAAAGTTGCAAATTATCCCGGCGTAACGGTTGAAAGAAAGGCGGGCGTCTGGAAGATCGGTGATTTGGCAGCCAGCCTGATCGATCTTCCGGGCCTGTACAGCCTCGAAACAACCTCGCTTGACGAATCGATTGCACGAGACGTGCTGACGGGCGATGTCCCAGGAATTCCTCGTCCCGACGCTATAGTCGCGGTCGTAGATGCGACGAATCTTGAACGTAATCTCTATCTAGTCACGCAAATGTTTGAGTTCGGCATTCCGGTGGTCGTCGCCCTGACGATGATCGATGTTTTCGAGAAACAAAAACACCAGATCGATGTCGGGAAATTGTCTGAACTGCTTAATGCACCGGTCGTCGAGGTAAACGTTAAAAGTGGAAGAGGGAAGTCCGAGCTTGTCGAAAGCATCAATAAGATCGTCGGCTCTAATCCGACAGTTCCTTTTGTCGCAGAAGAGCAAGGTGAAAACGGAAATGGGAACGGGAGGATATTTGCCCGCTATAACTTTATTTCCGATGTCGTTCAGCGGACGGTGAAGCATAACGACCGCGAAGCCCATCAATTTTCTGAGAAGATCGACCGCGTTCTTACACACAAATTCTTCGGCCTTGTCATTCTTATCGCCGTCCTGCTTCTTGTTTTTCAAACCATATTTTCATGGGCGACGCTGCCGATGGACTTGCTTGAGAAAGGCTTTGGCGGTCTTGGCGATCTGGTTAAATCCCAAATGGCCGAAGGAATTCTGACCGATCTGCTTGTCGATGGCGTTATCGCCGGTGTCGGCGGCATCATGATCTTTTTGCCGCAGATACTTTTGCTGTTCCTTTTCATTTCGATACTGGAAGATACGGGCTATCTAGCGAGAGCCGCCTTTTTGCTCGACAAGTTAATGAGCCGCGTCGGGCTTCACGGCAAGGCCTTTTTGCCGCTAATGAGCAGCTTTGCGTGCGCCATCCCCGGCATTATGGCAACCCGGACGATTGAAGATCGGCGTGACCGTTTTGCGACAATTCTGATCGCTCCGCTGATGAGCTGCTCGGCCAGGCTGCCGGTCTATACACTGATGATCGCGGCATTTTTCGCCGGCCAGACCGTTTTCGGATTTCTCTCGCTCGGCGCGGTCATAATGCTGGCAATGTACATGCTGGGAATTTTTGCCGCGATAATCGTTGCATTCGTTCTGAAGCGAACGATATTAAAAGCCCGCCCGGCTCCGTTTGTAATGGAGCTTCCTCCGTATCGGCTTCCAAATATTCGGACCATTCTTCAGAACATGCTGACGCGTGCATGGTTGTTTGTTAAGCGTGCGGGTACCGTGATTCTTGCGATCTCCATCGTGCTTTGGGCATTGATGTATTTTCCGAGAAGTGAGCCAGCAGCCGTCGGTCAGCAAAATCAAGTTGCGGAGATCGGTTCCTCCAACCTCGCACCCGAGAGCCAGCAGCTTCAGAACAGCTACGCCGGAAAACTCGGACATATAATCGAGCCGGTGATTCGTCCGCTCGGTTTCGATTGGAAGATCGGCGTCGCACTGATCGCCAGCTTTGCCGCCCGCGAGGTTTTGGTTTCGACGCTTAGCATCATTTACAATGTCGGAAAGGAGGAGAACGAAGAATCCGAAACGTTGATCTCCGCGATCAGAAACGCAAAAAAACCGGACGGCAGCTTAGTATGGACACCGCTTACTGCCGTTACTCTCATGGTATTTTTCGTTTTGGCTATGCAGTGCATGTCAACCGTTGCGGTCGTCCGCCGCGAGACAAACTCATGGGCGTGGACGCTTTTCATGGTGGGCTACATGACGGTTCTCGCTTACGTCGCTGCTTTGGTAACATATCAGGGCGGCAAGTTTTTAGGCTTCGAATAGTAAAATGAACTATCAGGAAATTATTGTATTGGTCTTTGTTTTTGCGGCGGCAATCTATGTCGCTTCAATGATTTATAGGAAGATGCGCTCATTTTCAGCGAAGTCCGGCTGTGCGAATGACTGCGGCTGTTCCGTCAAAACCAAAGAGCCCCGCACAACCGCTTGAACGACGATCGCTCATTCCTTACCGCGGGCGTCCGGGCGATGTTCTTGTCAACGCTCGCATTTGCTCTCGCCAATGCATTTGTTAAGCAAGTGTCACATATCCCGGCGATGGAGGTTGTCTTTTTTCGCTGTTCGGTAGCGACGATCTTCTGCTTCATAGGCCTCTATCGTGCAAAAGCCGACTGGCGCGGATCTAACCGGAAACTTCTTTTCCTTCGCGGCTTTTTCGGTACAACAGCTCTCTACTTTTTCTTCACCACCGTGCAGAATATTCCGCTTGCGTCGGCTATGACGATCCAATATTTGTCGCCAATATTTACCAGCGTTATCGCCATCTTTCTGCTGAGTGAAAAGGTCCGTTCGCTGCAGTGGCTTTTTTACGCGATTGCCTTCTCCGGCGTGCTTCTAATCGAGCGTTTCGATCCACGCATATCGCCTTTCTATTTGACCATCGGCATTGTCTCGGCTTTCTGTTCCGGGGTAGCGTACAATCTGGTCCGCGGTCTGCGAGGCAAGGAGCACCCGTTAACAGTTGTGCTGCATTTCCAGCTTGTTGGAGCGGCGGCAGGTTTCGTGAGCTTATTTTTCGCGTGGCAAATGCCGACAGGTTGGGACTGGCTCTTTCTCTTTCTCATCGGCGTTTTTTCGCAACTGGGACAAATATTCCTGACCAATGCATTGCAAAAAGAAGCTGTCGCGGGCGTTGCGATAGTCAATTACTCCGGCCTAATCTACGCTCTTCTGATCGGATCGCTATGGTTCGGCGAGATCCAATCGACCGAGTCCTTTTCCGGAATGCTCCTCGTGGTTTTCGGAGTTTTGCTGAGTGTGGTTTATAGTAAGCGTATGCGGGATCTTGAGAAGATCGAATCGACCGTTAGCTAGATGACTGACTGTAAGGGGAATTTCGAGAATTGCGAAAGGACGCTAAATTGCCGAGTGAAGAACAACGTCGCGAATTGTCCCTCATGCTCCATGACGCACTAGTGGTCATACGGATCCTTGGATGGCAGGGAAAAGGTCAGCAGGCCGGAGATTTGGCGGACGCATTTCACAACTTACCGGTATATCTAGGCAGCGAAATTTCAGTTTCGAAGCCTGTCGCATGTTTTTAGAATCCTATTACGAGAAGTATTCCGACAGGGCGCCATTTGACTTCTTGAAGAGGTTAGACGAGATAGCTGAACATTGACTCAGATGTCTGGGTGTTGAGCGAGATGCCGAAAACTCCGATAAAAGCAGTTGTCGTCAGCGTCAGCGACACGCGGCACGAGGACAATGACGTGTCCGGCGTAACGCTCGTTGGGCTTCTGCTCGCAATGAATGCCGAGGTTGTGGAAAAGATAATTGTTTCGGACGATCTTGAAGAACTAAAAGGCAAGCTTATCTCGATGGCCGAACGTGACGACGTGAATCTGATTTTCACAACTGGCGGCACCGGATTTTCCAATCGCGACAATACCCCCGAGGCAACGCTTGCCGTAATAGAACGCGAAGCACCCGGACTTGCCGAAGCCATGCGTCGCGAGTCATATAAAACCATGCCCAAAGCAATGCTCTCGCGTGGCGTTTGCGGCATTCGCGGAAAGACCCTGATAATCAATCTGCCGGGTTCGCCAAACGGTGTATTGGAAGGATTCAATGTTGTTGGACCCGTCCTGCAGCATGCCGTCGATCTATTGGCCGGGAATACAAAACACAATTGACGAACCGGCGGTAAATAGCGCTAGCGTAAAAGTTCGAAATCTTATCTAATAGCCCGGATGGAAGACGAATGGGTCAACAGTAAGGTCGAGTTGTCAGTGGGCGGGACGCCGCTGGAGATGAATTTTCGGGTGCCGGCCAAGCCTCTGCAGCTGCGCCGTATGCTGCCCGTTTTCCGGAAAATGTCCGATACGTTTAACGATATCGGTATTGCGGCCCTTGAAACGAATGGAAAGGCGATATCATGCACGGCGGGATGCGGTGCTTGCTGCCGGCAACTGGTGCCCGTGTCCGAAGCCGAGGCTTTTGATCTTCGCATCCTGGTTGACAAAATGCCGGAGCCTAGCCGTTCCGAGATTCTGAGTCGATTTGCGGCTGGCGTCGAAAAGTTAAATAAAATTTCTTTTTTTGAGCGGCTTGAGAAGGCCTCAGAAACGGATGACCACGAATACTCCGCCGCGGTCCGCGAGTATTTTGGACAGCAGATCGCGTGTCCGTTTTTGGAGGATGAAATGTGCTCGATTCATCCTTCAAGGCCGATTGCGTGCCGCGAATACCTGGTTACTTCTCCGGCTGAAAATTGCTCGTCGGCTGACGGTGATGACATCGAAAATGTTGAATACATGTTTAAGGTCAAGGACACGCTGATATCCGTCTCGAGAAACCGGTTGAAGCCCGAACTTCCTTATGTTCCTTTGATTCGCTTGATGGAATGGACCGAAACCAAGGACGATGACTCGACGGAACGAAAGGGAGATGAATGGATAGAGACGTTTTTCTCGGAACTGATGGACGTTAGTAAAGTTCCGCATCCGTGATGTCGAGTTTGCTGAGATTATAATGAAGGCAAAATTCATTTTGACGGCTCTGATCTTCCTCTCCGTTTTGTTTATCGGCGAGACGGCAGTCGCCCAGAGCTCGGCTCCTACCAGTGCAGCCGCCAGCGTCAAAAGCGAAAAATTTCTGCGAACCGAATTGTATTTCGGCCGGTCAAAGCCGGATGGAACGATGGTGTCGGAGGCTGAATGGAGCCGGTTTTTAGTGGATGTCGTTACGCCAAGATTTCCTGATGGATTTACGGTTCTTAGCGGGAAAGGTCAATACCGCGAAAAAAGCGGTAGAATCGTTGCCGAGCCGAGCGAGGTACTCATACTTTTATATGCTCGGAAAACCCGGGAAGCGAACCGTCTTAAGATCGAAGAAATTCGTAGAGCCTATATGAAACAATTTTCTCAGGAATCCGTGCTGCGAATGGACCTGCCGCAAACGGTCAAAGTGTACTTTTGATTAGGCAAAGACGCGAAGTCGCGAAACAGTAAGAATCAGTATTCTCTCCCTGTGATCACGGCGTTCTCCCTGTTAAAAACCTGCTAGTTCCTCAACGACTTCTGAATAAAGCTGGCGGCATCGTCTTTCAGCTTTTTTAGCGATGTTTTCTCGATGTACATCATATGGCCGGCTTCGTAATATGCGAACGAAATATTTCGACGCAATTGCGGATCGAGGTTCATGGCCGACACAGTGTATTCGGCTGCATAGAATGGCGTCGCCATGTCGTAATAGCCGGACGCGACGAAAACCTTCATATATGGGTTTTTGGCCATTGCGTCCTTTAGCGAAATGCTCGTGTCCGCGTAGCTATTATTGACGTTCCAGTTCCATGGCGATGAAATACCGCCGCCTAGAATGTAATATTCGAGGTCCGATTTGAAACCGAGATCGCCGCGAACGTACGTATTGAATGCCGCTGTATAAGGTGTTCGGATGGCTGACATGCTGGGGTCCATATCGGGACCGGTGCTTGCTGCGTCGCGATCGATGCCCTTAAACCGGCTGTCCAAGCGGCCAGTCGAGCGGCGGTCGCTTCGCAGCAATTCCTTGTTGAACTCACCAAGTTCGACCCGGAAATTATTCCGCTCGATGAAGTCTTTGCTAAGTCCCGTCAGTTGGCTGAACCGGTCCAACAGCGTCGCACGCTGATTAGGCAAAAGGCTGTCAATTTGCAGCATAGCGGGCATGTACTCGACGGCGGCGAACTTTCGGGCCTGATCGACCACCTCGGTTAAAGGCATCGCCTGCATCTGGGGAGAAAGCCGCTTGTGATACCAGGCAGTGGCGGCATACGAAGGCAGAATTAGCACGAGCGGCAGATCATTGTTATCGGCAAATCTGATCGTCTGAAAATTCAGCACCGTCGAGACCAACAGGATGCCGTTCAGCCCAATGCCTTTTTCAAACAGATAGTTTGACAGTCCGGCGGCACGAGTCGTTCCGTAGCTTTCTCCGACGAGGAACAATGGCGATGACCAACGTTCGTTACGGCCGAGATACATCCGTATAAATTCGCCTACCGAATCGATGTCGCCGTTTACGCCGAAAAACTTGCTGGCAAACTCAGGTTTGACCGCACGCGAATATCCCGTACCGACCGGATCGATAAAGACCATATCCGTCTCGGTCAGCCAGGTTTGATCGTTATCTACAAGCTCGTACGGCGGCGGCGGCATAAGTCCGTCATCAAGCATTTTCACTCGCTTCGGCCCCAACGCTCCGAGATGCAGCCATACCGATGCCGATCCCGGCCCGCCATTGAATGAGAACATCAGCGGCCTCTTTCTTGACTCCCCTCCTTGATTAGGAGGGGTGGCTGACGCTTCGGCAGGTGGGGTGGTAGATCGTTGGGTGTCCAGCGTATATGCCATAAAGAATATCCGAGCTTCGGTATCGCCCGAAACGGCATTCTTTATCGGCATAAACCCAGTCGTCACGGTGTAATTGAGCGTTCGCGAACCGGCCCGCAGGGAATGCCTCGTCACGACCGGAGGCTCTTCTTTTTGCTGGACGATCTCCGGCGGTCGTGGTGTTTCAACCGGACGCGGTGCCGGGCTGGCAACTTGAAAAAATAGGAGGACCGGCAGAAAGATACTTGCAACCATATTGTTTTTATCGAATGACCTCGCTGACTACAACTCCGTTGATAATAGTGCCTGTGCAGTGCGATGTGAATTCGAACGGATCACCGTCATACATCGCGATATCCGCGTCCTTGCCTTTTTCGAGCGATCCGGTCTGCTTGTCGATGCCGAGAATTCTCGCCGCATCGATCGTGATTAATGCAAGAGCATCGTTTTTGCTAAGGCCGTTCGCGGCGGCCATTGCAGCTTCGAAAAGAACGACACGGGTTTTAGGTACGTAGCCTTCGTAGCCGCTTTGCAGCGCCACCGGAATGCCTGCCGCCTTGAGCTTCGAGGCAGTTGTTAGCGAAAGGCTTTCCGTATCGCCGCCAGACCTGCCCATCGTCGGATGCACGATCACGGAAAATCCGGACGCTTTGATCTCGTTAATAAGCATATGTGCCTCGGCAACGCCGTCCAACACGATGCGAATATTAAATTCCTTGGCGATTCGCAGTGCGGACATGATGTCTTGCGCTTTGTTGGCCGAAATCAGCAGCGGAATCTCGCGTTTAATTACCTTTACCATTATCTCCGATTTCAGATCCCTCGGAGCGTCCGTTTTCTTGGAGTTCTCCAACGCCTTGATCAGCTCCGCCCGCAACATCGCGATCTGTTTGGCCCGTGTTCCCGGCGATTTGCCTGTTCCGGCAATCCCGCCTTGTCCAAGCGTGACGGCGATCATGGCCGCGGGAACGACCGTAGCTTCGTCCACGTTCTTTCCCACCGTCTTCGCAATCATCGTTTGTCCGGAAATAAGAGCGGATGGCTGATGTCCGGTGTGGATTGTCGTAACGCCGAAGCTGCGTACCCATTCGATCAGTTTTTCCTCGGCATTATAGGCGTCGGTTGCTCTAAGCTCCGGCTGAATCGAGTTGCTTCCTTCAAGAGCCATTTGATCGTGCGGCTGATTCAGATAACCGTTCAGACCTATAACCGTATGGGCATCGATCAGCCCCGGCGTGACGACCTTTGCGGAAATCACCCGATAATTTGAAGGAATATTTACGCTTGATGCCGGACCTACAGCCTCGATCTTGCCCTTGTTAACAAGCACAACACCGTTGGTAATCGGTTCTCCGGCCATCGTCCAGACGGTTTCACCCTTGACCGCGATTTGCGCTTGAGTGTTGGCAACGAAGAAAAGAATTAACGCAGAGACGCAGAGATGCAGAGTCAAAAACGAAAAGTTAGAGGCTATGCTTGTCAAAAATTTGCTTTCAAAAACTCCGCGTCTCCGCGTCTCTGCGTTGAAAATCTTGGTATTCATCAATTCCCACCTCCTATGTCGCCGTCAAAGCAATTGATATGCATATCGCCGTCTGCTCCGGCTCCGTAACCACCGACCGCGATCAAATAGTCTTTCGGGTCGGATCGGTCAAACACTTTTCTCCCCTCGACCCAAGTTTCAAGAACATGCGAGTAAACACTTAGCGGATCGCCTGATAGAACAATAAAATCAGCATCCTTTCCGACTTCCAGCGAGCCGACTTTTGATTCGAGATTGAGCATAATTGCATTCGCCATCGTCATCGCGTAAAGGGCTTTCTCGCGAGACATCCCGGCCCTGACAGCAAGCCCGGCGGATCGCAAAAACCAGCGTGAATCGGTAATTCCGTCGTCAGTGTGAAATCCGACCAGCGCACCGGCTCTCTCCAGGGCGGCCCCGTTCTCAAACTTTATGTCGGTGGTTTCAAGCTTTCCGCCCGGCGAGTCGATCATGATGATCGAGGCCGGTACTTTTGCTTTTGCGATCTCATCAGCCACCTTCCAGGCCTCGGAGACGTGTTGCAGAACGAGCCTGAAGCCAAACTCCTTTTGCAACCGTAACGCGGTCAGAATGTCATCATGACGATGGGTGTGAAAATGAACCACGCGTTTGCCATCGAGCACTTCGACGAGGGCTTCCATAGCAAGGTCACGCGGCGGAATCTTTGAAGCGTCACTTCCGGCTTTTCGAATCTTATCCCGATACTCCGCGGCCTTGATAAACTGATCGCGCACCAAAGCGGCGGATTTTGCACGAGTGCCGGGAAATGCTCCCCCACCGGCCCGGATCGGATTGGTTCCATTTGCAAACTTGATCCCGCCGGCATACTTGCCTGCACTGTCGAATATAAGCAGATCGTCGATCTTGACGGCGCTATCACGAAGCTTTAAATACAGGGTTTGGCCGCTGTCCAGATGCCCCGAACCCGGCATCACATTTACAGTCGTGATCCCGCCGGCCTGTGCACGCTGCAAACTGACGGCACGGGCATTGATGCCGTCGAGCAAGCGAACATCCGGCTGTATCGGGGTCGAACCATCCGCGCCTGAGCCGCCGCCGATGTGGCTGTGAGTGTCAACCAGGCCAGGCATGATTACCTTGCCGGACATATCTACAGTTTGAACATCCGCCGACAATTTTACGGTTCGAGCGTCGCCCACCGCAACGATCTTGCCATTTCGAACAAGCAAAATTCCTTGCTCGATCGGCTGGCCGCTTATCGGAATAATTTTCGCGTTAACGAATGCGGTCGGCCGTTCTTGTCCTAAAATCGTACAAACCAACATACATATCACCGCGGTGATACCAACGAGATGTTTTGTCATTATTTCCTCTATTTTTTCTTTTGCAAATTCTAGAGCCGGTGTGTGTATTGATAAATTGCAACGAAACAGTGTCTGTGTCAAGTAATGCATACGAAATGACGCATTCCCGACGAAAATAACAAATCCGTGACTGCTCACAACTTTTTGTCCAGTTTGAGCGTCCAACAAAAAAACGCGAGGCTTATATTACCTCAATGATACGTTTGCGAAGTCTTAAAACCCGATTTTATTCATTTTGAACAATTTTTGGGGAACAATCGAGCAGATTGATCGTATTCATATCCAGAACGCCAATGTTTATATAATGCTCTCAAGTGATATGGGCGTTCGGAATTGAAAACCGGCCGGATAATTATTCATATTAAGTTACGCAAAACACGTCTGGGATCTACGTCAACTATACGGCACGCTAATTGCAATTGAATTCTTAGTGAGGCGGTGGAATAGATACTTTCATAAACAACCGCGAACCAAACCATAAACAAGGAGGAATGCAATAATGACAGGTAAAATTAAAGTTATAAAAAGAAACGACGTATCGACACCGATGCGAGTGGCCAAGCCCGAGTATAAATCAAAGCGACAGGCCGCTAGAGATGCCGTGTCGACTGTGACAAATTGGGTCAGCGACTTTCAGTCACGCAAGCGGGATGAAACAAAAGCCGCTATCGAAAAGTTCTTAGTCGCCAAACCACAGGCGAGCGAATTGTAGGCAGCAAATTCGACCGTAAGTCCGGCCGGGCCCCGGTCCATCACGCAATAATATTCTATTTCTACGAGGCAGCATTAACTTGAGCTGCCTTTTTTGTGTCCATTCATCATTTCTTGTCTGTCAATAGTTGTCAGAATTTTGTTTTGGCTGTTATCCTACCTTTCAAACCAAATTCACTCGATTCGAACAAATGAAGGATAAAATTGCTGTAATCACGGGCGCAAGCAGCGGTATAGGCCGGGCTGCATCGCTGCTTTTCGCACACAATGGAGCGCATGTTGTCGCCGTCGGAAGAAATCAATACGAACTTGGCAATTTGCGTGATGAAGCTCGTCAGGTGGACGGTTCCGTAAGAACACATCTGGCCGACCTCACCGAAGTATCCCAGGTTGACCGGCTTGTGACGGACACGATCGAGCATTTCGGCCGGATCGATATACTCGTCAATTCGGCCGGTATGATCAAAACCGGCTCGATCGAGGATACGACGCTCGACGATTGGGACAAAATGATGAACGTCAATCTGCGATCAATGTTCTATTTGACGCAAAAATGTGTTCCGTTTCTCGTCCAGTCGAAGGGGAATATCGTTAATGTTTCGAGCGTCACGGGAACGCGTGCGTTTCCTAATGTGCTTGCTTACTGTGTTTCGAAGGCCGCGACCGATCAATTGACGAGGTGCTCGGCCCTTGAGTTAGCGGCTAAGGGAGTTCGTGTAAATGCCGTAAATCCTGGAGTTGTGATAACTAATCTTCACAAAAGAGGCGGCATGAGCGAAGAAAATTACGTGAAATTTGTTGAGAACGCGAAAAACACTCATCCGCTTGGCCGAGCCGGCAGCCCGGAGGAAGTCGCGGAATTGATAATGTTTTTAGCCTCTGAAAAAGCATCCTGGGTAACGGGCGCCACGTATGAGATAGACGGCGGACGGGGCCAGACGTGTGCCAGGTAGATTGTTAAAATTTTCTGGTCGATGAACGAAAACGGTGAAACTGCAATTATTGCCAAGCACATTTGAGGAAAACGGCGCTGCCTCGCCGGGCCAGCATCTTACGTGCTTTGTGGTGGATGACTCGGTCGCCTTTGACGCGGGAAGTTTGGCGATGGCCAGCAGTTCACGTCAGAAACAAAAGGTCCGCGACATTGTAATAAGCCACGCACACCTTGATCACATTGCGGGCCTTCCGCTCTTTATTGACGACCTTTTTGCGACATTGGCCGAGCCGATTCGGATACATGCTTCAGCCGATGTAATTGAAATTCTTGAGCGGGACATCTTTAACTGGAGTATCTATCCGCGTTTTTCGGAGCTTTCGAATCAAGGTAGCCCGGTATTGGAATACCGCGTTATTAAGACCGGTGTGGGATTCGAAGTTGCACACCTTTCAGTTTTCCCGGTTGGCGTAAATCATAAGGTTCCGAGCTCGGGCTTTGTCGTCTCCGACGGAGCAATTACGATCGCATTGACCGGTGATACGGCCGCGACCGATCGATTCTGGGAGATCGTGAACACCACAAAAGACATTTCAGCTGTTTTAATAGAATGCGCTTTTCCGAATGAGTTGAACGAACTTGCGGTAATATCACACCACCTGACACCTTCCGGATTGGAAAAAGAGCTTATGAAGCTGCAGCGTGACGATTGCCCGATCTTTATCGTGAATATAAAACCGGCCTATCGAGATGAGACGATCAGCCAGATCGGTGATCTCGGTGTCCCGAATCTCAGTATCCTTGAGGTCGGCAAGGTGTATGAGTGGTAGGCTTATTTCACCGAATCTCGCAAAAAATTTATTGGCTCAAACGCACCTTCCCGATGTTCGCCCAAGAAATCGTGTAATAAGACCCGCCCATTAGAACGTACGCTCTTTATGCGAAACGTCCTTTCTTCGCGTGTCCGGCCAGGCATTATTTCGGCTTTGAATGTCACGGACATCTCCGGTCTTGCCCATACATTCACCGCAGCCGTCGGCTCTTTTTGTTTTTTTTTATTGAAGATCGCCATCTGGATTTTGTGGGTCCGCTTTCTTTTTGTGCTTTATTTTTCGCCGAGACGGATGGGCACGTTCCTCCGGTTTGTCGTCGCCGAACGTCCGCGAGGGCGGAGCCGTCGGCTTCCGAATAGAATCGAAGATCGGGCGTTCATCTTTTTTTCGTTTTCCGTTACTCACCGGTCTAAATTATAGCAGAGGATTTTTGAAGTGTTGAATAAACACTGCCAGCATTTCCGGTTCACCGAGATATAGAACATCATTAGAGAGCTTAATGATTGACAAACTTTCGCAAAATATACACTATGAAGATCGTTCAGCGCGCATTTCCAAGACTTACTTGAGCTATATCAAGGATGTTTCAAAGGACAAATAACTCGGGCTCGATGCATCAATTCCATCAGGGAATCACTAAACGAAGGGCGCCGCTTTGGTTACCGGCGGGGAATTACTACGTGTTCGCTTTTGCGGCGTCCGCCGCTATTTTTTTCTTGTTGTGGGGAGTGTTCTACGACGGAATCGAAGACGACCCGTGGATGATCGCCGGGGTTGCATCCGGCCTTGCATTTTCCGCGGCGGTCTTTGTAAGGGAAGTTTTGATGAGGAACGCACGAGACCGCTTTCTGACAGCGAAGCGGCTCGACAAAAGCGTTCGGCACATTGCCATTCGCACGGCCGAAAGCCGTGATTCCGGCAAACTCACGCTCGAACGAAACGAGATGATCCTGCGTGAAATAAGAAAGAAGTCCGAAGCGGCCAAGGTGCTTGGCAAGTTTTCCGAGGCTCACAATGAGGTTATTAACCTTTGTGAAGAGTATTTAGCTGTTGCCGCAAATGAGTTGGCGAACGCTCGTGCCGGATCGCCGCGAATCCCGGCGATTCGCAAGGGAAGCGGCGTGGCCAGCGAGCGTCACCGGTATCATATGCTTCAGTGGGCTGAGATTGAGGCTCGCTCGCTTACCCAAGAGGCAAAGACGCGTGATAAGATATCCGAGAAGCTGGATACGGCCCAACGGGCTTTGGGCGTTGTTGATCACGCCTTAAAATCTTATCCTCACGAGTCGAGTTTGGTAGATTCGCAAGGCGTGCTTCAGGATTTTTTGACCTCGATCAGGGTTTCGAATTCGATAGAGAAGGCAGAACGAGCTTTTTTAAAGGGCAATCACAAACGGGCTGTAAGTCTATACAAGGACGCTCTTTTCGATCTCAAACGTTTCGACTCCGGCAATGCGGAACTGGAGATGATCGCTGAAAAAATCGAGTCAGAGATGGAGAGAATTCAGCTCTTGCAAAACGAAGTTAAGCCATTCGGGACGAAGCCTCGTAAATAGTAAAGATTGCGGGTCCCATTCCCGCCTTTTCATCGGAAGTATCAGAATGATTTCGCAGAAATGTCCCAAATGTCGCAGTACGAGGATTCGTCGAGGGTATCGTCCGACACCAATCTGGTCGAAGATCATTTTCAGGTATAATCTTCTTTGCGACGGCTGTAATCTTGAGTTCAAGGGGTTTGCCGTACCCGGAACGTTGAAATCCAGAAACCGAAAAAAGCCGCGTAAACAAGCTGGGACACAGTCAGCCGACTAACCGACTTGCCGGACACCCATTTGTACCAAAAAAAAAATAATGTAAAAAGCTTGAATTTGAGGGTTTTGCTGTTAAACGCTCTCTTCGCTTCGCTCTTCGTTTCCCACCTGTGTGCGCAGGCGGTCGTTCTCGATCAGAAATCTCCGACAAACACAAATCTCATCCATTTTGGCGATCTTATAGATGTCGATGTTGTCGGCAGTTTCGAATACGATTGGCGAGGCACGCTGACGCCCGAAGGTTTTCTCGAAGCCTTCAACAAGATCCCGAACCAGATATATGGTCTTTGCCGAAGTGAGAGCGAGCTTGCCGAGACGATCGAGAAGGAATATCGTACATCACTCCGCGATCCTAAAGTCGTCGTAAAAATACTCGACCGGTCAAATCGGGCCGTTGCCTACCTTGATGGAGCCGTCAGATTTCCTCAACGATTTCAGATTCGCCGCCGCGTATTTCTCAACGAGCTCCTTATTATGTCGGGCGGCATAACAGACAAATCGAGCGGCGAAGTTCATATTTTCCGTCCTCAAAATCTTAATTGTGAAGTACCAAAGCCAGTAATTACGAGCAGTTCATCTGATAATGTAAAAGACAAGGCTTCTCAGAATACAGTGATCAGGATATCGGACCTGCTTGCCGGAACGGATGCCTCAAATCCTCAGGTCTCGAGCGGCGATATCGTCACGGTTGTCGAAGCGGCCCCGGTTTTTTTGATCGGTGGCGTAAATTCGCCTAAACAAATTTCGCTGCGTGTCGAAACAACGCTTTCCCGGGCGATCGCGATGGCCGGCGGTGTCGCAAAAGAAGGTTTGGAAGACAAGATTCGCATCTTTCGCCGCGATGGCATGGACCGTCTGGTGATCGATGCAAACTTACGGCAAATTTTGACAAAAGCTGCCGAGGACCCCATTCTGAAGGCGTTTGACGTAATCGACGTCGAGCAAAAAGGCCGGGGGCCAAGAAAACTGCCGCCTGTCGTCGAATCGGGATCCGCAGGTAGCGAGCGACTATCCAGATTGCCCCTCCGAATTGTCGACTAAACAACCCATCGGCGTTTCCGGTGCATCATAATTGTTCAAAACGCGGAAATTTGTTTCAATATGGAGTATATATAGTTATACTTGTATTTTGTCTTTGAACTAAAAATGAAAACTCAACAAAAGAAATTTAGCCGACGGGTGACAGCCCTGTTTTGGATGGCACTGGTCGCGATAGTGATTGGAACGCTCATATACCTTGAGCAGATAGCTGTTCTTTACGTCCTAGCGACGGTGTCGCTTGTGACTTTACTTTTGATAGTTGCTTTTGCCGACCTCGAAGCGGTCGGAGCAGACAGCTTGGGCGGATTCGGTCCGGATTCGGATTAGTATCACGTAAATGGATTATTTGCTAAAAGCCGTGTTGGTTTTAGTCCTTGTCGCCGGACAGGCTTTTGCGGCTGTCAGCGATGCGATGATTAGCGGACTGGAAAGCTCGATCGAGCGACCAGAGCCGACTTTTCGATGGAGGGCAAAATCAATCCCAATCGCCATATCTTCCTCTTTGTTAAGACAATCATCGAACGTTAAGTCTGGAAGTGACGTTATTGGTGCGGTTCGCCGAAGCTTGCGTGCGTGGGAATTGGCAGCCGGGGTTGAATTCAAAGAAACTTTTTCGGACAAGCAGAATGTCAGCCCGCAGGGAATTGCCGGAGACGGCGTGAGCCTGATAACCGTAGCCCAAAACGCGGAAAATGCTCTTCTGTTCGCAAAGAACCCGGAAGATGTTGCCGCTACAACCCGCGTATTTTTTGATGGACGCGGCAGGATTACTGAAGCGGATATCGTCCTTAATCCGTACCAGCAATTTTCGACCGACGGAACCTTCGGCACTTTTGACCTGCAATCCACATTAACACACGAGATCGGACATTTCCTCGGGCTTGCCCATTCGTCAATGAGGGGCTCGGTGATGTACGAAAATTTTGCAAAAAATGGCGTTTTCGGACTTCAGGGATTCAGTCTTCGTACATTGGCCGAGCTTGACCGGACAGCGATCCGGGCGAAATACGGGACGTCCGAACTGGATACCGATTGCTGCGGCTCGATCTCGGCGAAAATCCTGACACCGGACGGACGTGTTGCATCGAATCTCGATGTTTGGATCGAAGACGCTAAGACTGGCAAGGTCTTCGCGCAGACCGCGACGACTTCGGAAGGTGCGTTGCTGCTTAGCGGGCTGCCGTCGGGCGAGTATTCGCTGTACTCGCAGCGGAAATCGCAAGCCAGAAAATCGATACCCGTGCAGGAAATCGGAAACGTGACCGTCGAAGCGGGCGAAACCGCTGTGTTAACGAAACGTTTAAGTGCACGGCCGGACGATATCGAAGTCAAATATATTGGTTTCAACGGCCAGATATCGGGATCTGTAATTCCCGTAAATGCCGGAAAAACTTATACGATATATATCGGTGGAAAAAATCTATCAGCGAAGGCCAGCTTGATAAGTTTTAGCTCGCCGCATCTGACTGTCATACCGAATTCCATCACAAATCACGACTTTGGCGAAGATTTTTCTGTTATAAGCTTTGAAATGAACGCTGCTTCAAAAACTCCTGTTGGCGAATACAGCGTCTTCGTAGAATCCCCCACGGGCGGCCGCGGCGTGATCGTCGGCGGCATCGCGGTTCGCACATTCATCAATCCATTCAGCACTTTTATCCTCGACGACAATTGATCCCGGAAAAGTAGTTTGCAATTTGAAATGTATTATGCATAATCGGAGTTGTTCACCTCCCCGGTGAACATCCGGTCACGAGGGGTGAGGACTTGTGACCAAATCGGGCGACGGAGTGGGAGACGTCGCCCAAAATCTTTTCTCTGCCATATTTGCAGTTACTTGACCTCTCTAAAAATAAACGCAATACTCAGATTGAATCGAACGAAGATGCAGCATTTCTCTCAATGTGGCTAACATTCGTCGTTTTTTTGCGCATTTAGATGGAAGCTGGTTACGATGCCCGCCCTTTTTCCGATTATGAAAAAAAAGGAACGAAGTTGGTTTAAAAAGTGGCTTTATAATGAGGTCAAAGAACCGGAAGGTCCTCATACTCATCACCCGAAGCACGAACATCCGTGGTGGCAGGTGATGTGCCTGACCGGTGTCGATTATTTCTCGACGCTTGGCTATCAACCGGGCATTGCATTTCTAGCCGCGGGAGCATTATCACCATTCGCTACCCTTGTTCTGGTTTTGTTGACGCTGTTTGGTGCTCTTCCAATGTATAAAAGGGTCGCGGAGGAGAGCCCGAACGGCGACGGTTCGATCTCGATGCTGGAACGCCTCCTGTCGCGGTGGAAGGGGAAGATGCTGGTGCTGATCCTGCTCGGCTTCGTCGCTACCAGTTTCATCATTACGATCACTTTGTCGGCTGCGGATGCGACAGCCCATATTATCGAGAACCCGCTCGTTGAACACAATCTTGCCT
>JANNGV010000487.1:0-7497 GCA_031404055.1 Chloracidobacterium sp. | reverse complement strand
CGGCGGCGACCAATTGGCCGGCTGCGATATCGCAAGCGAGACCGCCCGCAAGATCGAATCGGCGCCAGCGCCGCTCAGAATATTACTGCCCGATTCTATAGTCTCAGGCCGCTCCGTTACATCGCGCAGCGTAACATTCGGTATTCCGAAGATGGAACATTCCTCTTGCACCGTTCCGCTGTCGGTCAGGACAGCAAGCGAGTTTTTCTCAAGCTTCACAAAATCAAAAAAGCCCAAAGGCTTCAGCAGCTTGATCCTGCCACTTTGGGGGTTGATGCCGAAATGATCGAGCTGCTGAGCAGTTCTAGGGTGCACGGTTATCAAAACCAGCTTCTCAAATTTCTCAGCAATGGCTGAAAAACCTTTGAATATACTTTCAAGTCGTTCGCTCGTGCCTACGTTCTCGGCACGATGCAATGTGACAAGAAAGTATTCGAACGGCTGAACCGAATGATCTTCGAGCGAGGCGCTTTCATCAATTTTTTCGGCAAAGTTGTTTAACACCTCGAAAATTGGATTGCCAGTGACGTATATCCGCTCTCGCTCAATGCCCTCGGCAACCAAATTATCCCTGCTGCGTTCCGTGTACGGCAGCAAGATCGTGCTGGAGTGATCGACAATTCGCCGGTTGATCTCTTCGGGAACACGATCATCAAAACATCTATTTCCCGCCTCCATATGAAATACCGGAATTCCGCGCCGGGCCGCAACAATTGCTGAAAGTGCACTGTTTGTATCACCGAGAATCAGGACTTTCTCGGGTTGGTACTGTTCAAGGATCGCATCAACCTTTGCGATTATCTGTCCAGCCTGTTCACCAAAACTGGTCGAACGAATCCCCAAATGGACGTCCGGGTTGCGTATCTCCATATCGCGGATAAATATGTCGCTAAGGCTCTCTTCAAAATTCTGTCCGGTATGCACGGTCGTGTGTTCGCAATGCTGATCGAGGATCTTCATGACGAGACTTAACCTGATTATCTCCGGGCGGGTCCCGAAAATGGTCATTACTTTCATAGGGTCTAATCAAGACTGCGAGAGGAACTGTTTTATTTCCGCGCTGGCCAAACTTATCAACTCGTGGAGGCTTTCGACCGAAATATTATTATCGCTGGACGAATATTCTTTCGTAAGTGCTGGTTCAAAACTGGTTCCATCCCGCAGTTCCGGCAGAACAGGGACGATGGCGTAAAATTCTCCAAGTTCCTTTGTTCGAAAGCACTCTTCTTCGGATACCATGATTTCATGAATTTTCTCGCCGGGCCGGATACCCGTGAACACAATAGGGAGATCCTTGTCTCCCATCACGGCTCTCGCAAGATCAGCGATGTTGGCCGCAGGCACTTTTGGAACGAATGTTTCGCCCGGAAGCCCTTTATCGATAACCGCAAATACGGTATCCACCGCACGATCAAGGCTGAGCAGAAAGCGAGTCATTTCCGGCATTGTGACGGTTAACGGTTGGTTATTCCGGGCCTGTTCAACAAACAGCGGCACTATCGAGCCTCTGGATGCGATGACATTGCCGTACCTGACACACATAAAACTCGTCGTCGAGCATTCCCTGTTCGCTTCGATCAGTACCCTTTCCTGAAGAGCCTTGGTCATGCCCATTACGTTTATCGGTTTGCACGCCTTATCCGTCGAAATTCCAATGACTTTCTCGACCGGGAAATTATTTTCTTTTATCGAGCGGGCGAGGTTGTTAGCCCCGTAGATATTGGTTAAAACGGCCTCGAACGGAAAATATTCACACGACGGAACTTGTTTTAGAGCGGCTGCGTGGAAGACTATATCGACATCACGGAGCGCGGCCGTCAGGGCGGCATAATCTCGGACATCGCCGATGCGAAAGTTCAGTATTTCTTCTGTGTTCTTATAGATAACGTCATCAGTAGCCGTCGTCCGATTTAAAAACTCGAGCCGCATGTAATGCTGCTTGGCTTCGTCGCGGGAAAATACGGTTATCTTTGCCGGCATTCCCACCTCACCCGTCAAAAGCCTTCGGACCAGCGTCTGCCCAAGCGAACCTGTGCCGCCCGTTACCAGTATTCTCTTGCCTTTCAGTTTCCCCATTATCTCCGCCATTTTTCGTAGGGCGTGGCGTCACCAGCCATTTGTTCCACCATCAATTCCCAACTCGCCGGTACGAATCCCGTCAAATTTCTAAATTTCGTCGAATCAAGACTGCGGTCGATCTTAAAATCCTCATCCCGCACAATTTCAATATTTGCCCCGTAAGCTTTATTCAGCAGGCGCAGCAATTCGTATTTGTTTATCGGATCGCTCGAAACATGATAAAGACCACTCACTTTCGGATGCTCGAAAATCAAACTATTGATTATATCGGCCAAAACGACAGTTGGAAAGCCGCTGTATATGGCATTCGCAAAACCCTTTACTGAACGGCCTTTGTTAGACAGAAACCACTCTACCAAACTATGCGAAGTTCGCAGTTCCCGGCCGATAATCGACGTTCGAAGCGTCAAACAGTGTTCGGATGAGACTTCCCCCAGATTCTTGCTTTTGCCGTAAAGGTCGGTCGCGTTTGGCACATCTTCCTCGGAATAATCACCTCTCCTTCCGTCAAAAACGCAGTCGGTGCTGATGCAGAAAAGGCGAAATCCGAATTCCCCGGCGAGTTCATTTAATCGGTGCGGAAAAATTGAATTTACGGTTAGTGTCTTGATCGTATCCTTTGAGCTAGGTAATTGTTTGATGATCCCGACCGCATTAATAACGACATCCGGCCGCGATTCTAAAATCGCCTTTCTGATGCTTTCAATATTCTCAATGTCTATGCCCTCAATTGACCGCTGCTTTTCAAAAAGATCGAATCCGTCCACTTCGGCGAAATTACCCCGCAGCGTGGCCCATGTCTCCGCGTGTTCGCGCAAAACCTGCACTAGCTTGTGGCCGAGCATTCCATTTCCGCCAAAAATTAAGATTCGCATGGATTATGGTGAAGTGTAGGTTGAAATGTCGGCAATCCTACAATTAAGGTGGTAATTTAAGTATTAGCCGTAATCTCTGGTAACATTACACTTTGTAAGCAATACTGCAATGAAATTAGTTTGTATTCGGATCTACGCTTTCGGCTACCGTTCCGTGACCTCGTTATCTACCATTTCGCACCAGATATGGGCAATCGTAATATGAGCCTCCTGTATTCGGGCCGTACGCTCCGATGGAACTATAATACTGGCATCCGACAACGACGCCAGCTTCTTACCTTTCGCTCCGGTCATTCCGATAACACTGCAGCCCCGATTTCGCGCTTCCATCACCGCGGCGATGACATTTGGTGAATTACCACTCGTGCTTATCGCGATCAAACAGTCGCCATCCACGCCCAAGGCTTCAACCTGCCTGGCATATACGCGGTCGAAGCTATAATCATTTGCGAGGGCCGTCAGCGCCGACGTATCGGTTGTCAATGCTATTGCCGGCAGGGCCTTTCGCTCTGTTTCGTAACGCCCGATGAATTCCGCCGCAATATGCTGAGCATCGGCCGCGCTCCCGCCATTACCGCAGATAAGCACCTTTTTCCCGTTGCGGACCGTTTGAAGTATCAGTTCCCCGCATTCGGCAATCGAACCCGATAGTGAACCCAACACAGCTTCGAAGACCTCTATATGCTGCATAAGCGATTTCCGGACAACATTATTTTCATTCTCTCCGGGCATCTGTTTCTGATGGATTTTTTCGAAGATATTGCTTGATGAAAAACCTTCTACTAACTGGAGCGATAGAACTTTGCCGCCATTCGCAATGACGAAATCGCCGCCGATTATCTCCTCTGGTTTCCAGTCGCCTCCCTTTACAAGAATATCGGGCTTAACCTGGTGTATCAGGTTTTCTGGCGTAAGTTCTTCGAAAATAAATACTTCATCAACCGAACGCAACCCTAAAAGAACAGCTCGGCGATCATTTTCATTTTGGAACGGATGCCCGCCACCTTTGATCTTCCGCACCGATTCGTCGCTGTTCAAGCCGACAATCAATTTCGTTCCGAGCTTTTTGGCACGCTCCAGAAGGTCCACATGGCCGGGATGCAGGATGTCGAAGCAGCCATTTGTAAAAACGATCATATGTTAAGAAATCAATTAGCGAGCGGCGAGATTCTGCTGTGCCCCATACTCTTCGCGACAAGACCGACAATTAACAGCCCGACGATGGACGTAATCCCGACCTTAAAGAGGAACGGTATGAGAAGCCCGTAAAACCCTTCGTAAGAAATCGCCATAAGCAGCATAAAGTAGAGCGTCGATCGCCATATAAGTCTCGGTTGGTTTTCGATTAAAGCCCTATACATAAATCGAATAAGTATGCCGAACAGAAACATTCCGATCGGAACGCCAATTGGCCCATAATTGCGGACGAGGTCGCCAATGGGAGTGATCGCAAAGGAATTCTCGCCGTAATTGAAATAAAGATCGCTATATTTCCGCGGCTCGGAAGCGACTGGCTTTTCGTTCCAGATAACGCGGGGTATAAAAAAAGTCGTAATATCCTTCCAAATGTTGTTATCCAGACCGTAACTCTCTTCGTACGGCTGCAATTGCTCATAATTCGACACGACTACGGCGACGGAGCTCAAAGTATCGAGCCTTTCGGCCAAACCCATCAATCCAAGCTCCAGGCTGTTACGCAGATCGAACTTCCCAACCTGATCGAAGGTATCGAAGATATTCTCAGTGTACTTATCTATCGACACCTGCGATTCTGTGCCTTTAACGTTTCTAAAGGTAGTTCCGTAGATCATTCCGGCGATCAGACATACGGCAAGGAGGCCGCCGGCCAGTACGGTTTGTCTAAAATTGAGCGATCTGCCCGCAAGCAGAAATGCGAGCGTGACGATGATGAAAACCTGGAGAAGTCCGGCCCGGTTACCTGAAAACAGCGCTTTGCCGATCGACGCCGCAAATAGCAATGCAATGACCAGGAACGATTTTATATTCAACTGACGCTGCTTGAAAATTACAAGCCAAAGCAAAAATGTGCCCTGCATCCAAAACAGGGTCGTCAAAAAGACGATTCCGTCATATGATTCAGCAACCTCAGCCTTCTGATAACCTATAATGCCCAGAACGAGAGCCGCACCCGAATTCAAAATTCCCAACACCAGAAGAAATAGTCCCGGTATTACCATCGCGGACGAATCGTAATCGAGCGTTGGCAAATAGCCGCTTACAATGCTTCCGGCACGTGAACCGAAGGGCGAGAAGTAGCCTAGTGCCAAGCCACTGAATCCGAGCATTATAAGAACCGTCGTATATGGCAAATTATATTGGGCATCCGGAATAAAGCTCAAAAAATACGGTTGCGACCAACCTGCCGTGAGCATAAATCCGCCGACTACAAAAGCCGGAAAGAAATATGACCACGTGGCGAAGACAAGTGTATCAAAAAGCGACAATTTACCTTGGTAATACAGAATGACCGTTGGTGTAGCCAACACGACCATTAGGGCAATTATCCACGGCAAAAGATATAAATATGGGAAGCTCAAAGTAAGGTCGCTGTTGAGCACGATCGCTAATAGCGTGACGACAATTACCGAGGCCATAATTATCAGCCCCGGAGCGAACGAACGCTCCTGCGTATTTCGAAATGATCGATCCCTAATAACTGTCGACATAAAACCTAATTCTTCCGCTAAACACCCTTCATTTTGACACGGCGTCGATCCTCTCCCAAATTTCGAAGTTTCTACCGTCGTAAGGGGGAAAACTCTTTTGAATTCTATAATTAGAAGTCATAAATAGATAAAACGGTTTAAGCTTTTCGTCATCCCCCAAAATTATCATCTCGTCGTTCCAGGCTCCATCCCAAATGATATATCGGGTACTAGTTGTTTTCAAATCTTCGATCGCCTGCCTGACCTGCTCGGGCGGGCTGTAGCCGGTGTTCAAAAGGATCGAGATTCTGCTCGGATTACGTAAATGCAGCGGGAAATTTACGTGAGCATTGTATGTTTCGTAAACGTAATCGTCCGGATTCGCATGCTCGCTTAGCCACTCATATCTTTCAAGTATAACAGGTGACAGAAAGGCAAGCGTGCCGCTTGGAGTTTGAAGATCCTTCACGTCCCATGCCAGTTGCAGCCGGGTGGCCAGGATGAGGCCAAAGCATATCAGAATAACCACGGCTACTTTCGCCGCAAGGTCAGTCTTGAACCCGACCTGATAGATAAGCCAGCCAAAAACGATCAAAGCCGGGAGTGAAATTTGAAAGATCCGTACCGCATTTGGAGCAAGCGTGCCGATCGACAGGAATAACCCGACCAGACAAACGAGCAATACTCCGTTCTTGTGTCGGATATTTGAATCCTTGCGTTTGAGCCAGAGAAATACCAGTGTTGCTACGTAAATACCCGGTATGAGCACATAGTAAAAAAGTGTCATCACCGTTATCAGGAGTCCGAACGTCCTTACCTTTGCGAGCGTGCCAATATATGTTTGAAGGCTGTTTGTGCTCGGATCTTCGACATAGTGAGCAAGAAATCCTACCGTGCATTCATAGAATTGCTCCGGGCCGGCAGCCGCGATGAATGGCAATAGGAGCAACATCAGGCTTATGGCGAAGGCGAGGGAAAAAAGTGCGGCCGACTTAATAAAACGTTTCCAGTCCCGATCAATCAACACGATCTGGATGAATAAAAATAACCCGATTCCCGTTGCGGCGAGAACGCCTCGTTGCTGTGTAAAGAAGCTTGAAATGCCGCACGCGACCCCGGCAGTCACAATGCGAGAAAACGTTCTTTTCGAAAGCAAGACAAGCACCGCCAGGCAGGCAAAAAGCGGACTGAACATGCGGTGTTCGCCGTCGATCCCAAACCATCTAAAACCAAGGAAAATATAGATCGCCGGCGGAAGATATGCGAAGAAATTATCCGCGATGACGCGACGGCTGATGGACAAGCCCAACATCGCGGCCGCCATCCCGTGCAGCAGTATTAGCAGATTTGCAACCCAATATTTGGCCCCGAAAATGCTTAGGAAAATAAAATATAGCGAGTGGGAACCCGGAAACGTCAATTCGAAAAAGTCCCGATATATTACGTCGCCCTCCGTCATTCGCTTTGCATCGTTAAGCAATGCAACGTGATCCATTTCGTAATATATCGGCGTAT
The DNA here is from genome assembly GCA_031404055.1 of Chloracidobacterium sp. Taxonomy (GTDB): domain Bacteria; phylum Acidobacteriota; class Blastocatellia; order Pyrinomonadales; family Pyrinomonadaceae; genus OLB17. The sequence goes on along the minus strand of JANNGV010000487.1, from coordinate 362 downwards.
TCGGTAAGATAAACAGGTGCAGATATAGAAAAACGAAACAGATTGACAGAAAAACGATGTCCTGCCAGCGTATTTTAATGCCGTTCAGGCTTTTTGCGACTCCTGAATTCTCTAACGTCATAACCGAATTGACCGCGATGAAACGTTTCTAGTATTCGAAATTAAGTTTGTTATCGGTATCTGACTGCCCGAAAGCGTAGTTCCAAAGCCTCCAAAATTATTGCATTATCTCGTGCTTGAATGTTTCTTTGAGTGGTTGCTCAAACTGGCGCATGCCCCATTCTCCTTCCATATTCTTGCGGAGAGCGATTCGGCCTAGAAACGCACCAAACGCGAGGATGGCGTCGACTTTCGTCGGCGCG
>JANNGV010000486.1:0-5551 GCA_031404055.1 Chloracidobacterium sp. | reverse complement strand
CGAGACCACCTTGCCCGCACCGTTGAACTCCTGCTGGATGCCCTCGAGGGTCGCCAACACCCGCGAAACGCCGGAGGTCACGTTGACGTCCCACTCGGCGTGCGGCGACAGGCGGATCCGCGCCCCGTTCGCCCCGCCGCGCTTGTCGGTGTCACGGTAGGTCGACGCCGAAGCCCAAGCGGTCGAGACCAGCTGGGAGACGGACAACCCGGAGGCAAGGATCGTGCCCTTGAGCGCCGCAATGTCGGCGCCGTCAATCAACTCATGCGTAACCGCCGGGACGGGGTCTTGCCACAGCAGTTCTTCGTCGGGAACCCACGGGCCGAGATATCGGGCGACGGGTCCCATGTCGCGGTGCAGGAGCTTGTACCACGCCCGCGCGAACGCGTCGGCGAACTGGTCAGGGTTCTCGAAGAACCGCTTCGAGATCTCCTTGTAGACCGGATCGACGATCAGCGCGAGGTCCGTCGTCAACATCGTCGGAGCGTGGCGCTTCGACGAATCGTGCGCGTCCGGGACCGTGCCCTGCGCCTCAGGGTTCTTGGGGGTCCACTGTTGTGCACCGGCCGGGCTCTTCGTCAGCTCCCACTCGTACTTGAACAGGTTCTCGAAGAAGCCGTTGTCCCAGCGGATCGGGTTGTTGGTCCATATGCCCTCCAACCCACTGGAGATCGCGTCGCCACCCTTGCCACTGCCGAAGCTGTTCTTCCAGCCGAATCCCTGCTCCTCGAGGCTCGCGCCTTCGCCAATTCGCCGATCAGGGCGACCGGGACATCCGCGGGTTTCCTGAAACGGATGCACGATTTTCCCATATCCAGCTTCTTGCTCGAATGCTTCGGCCATTCGGCATTGAACCATTCAAGCAGTTTCGGCGAAGAATATATGCCCATGTGATAGACCGCGATGTGATTTTTCTGCGATGCGATACCGAGAAAGGGAAGCGGCTGCTTCGGGTCGCAATGATAACCGGCGGGATAAAGCCTATGCGGCACCACCCAGCCCATGCTGCCATAGCCCATCACTTCTTCAAAGCCTTTCGGCAAGTTCTTTTTTATCGCCGAGCGGAGTTTCGTCATTACATCCTTCCGGTCTTCGGGCAGATTGGCGATGTATTCGTCAGGTGTTGCGGCGTTTGATTGCATAGTTGTTGACCTCTCTTTCGTTGCATTCTAGCGCAATAATGATGTGCGGTGAAACGCCTTGATGTCCCGTAGGGACGGCCTGTCAATAGCCCACCGATTTATCGGTGGGTTGGTGTCGGAACATTGGTCTGAGTCCCGTAGGGACGGCTGAAAGCACCAATCAATCAAACACATACCGGTCGTCGTATTCGACAAAATGCCGGTCGAGGAACGAGATAAATTCCGTTTTGAAATCTGTCTGCTGGTGATGTTTGGGTTGATTCTTGATGTAATTTACGGTCCGTTCGATATCGCCGATACCGATGGAAAAGGCTCCATAACCTTCCTGCCATTCGAACAATCGATGTTCATCGAAAGTATCGTGAATCCATTTTGAAGAACCGCCTTTTATCAACTGCATTGCTTTGGAAATGTTTAATGTTTTCGGAAGCGAGAGCAGGAGATGTGCGTGATCTTCAACACCGCCGGCTGAGATCAATTTCATTTTGTTTTCACGCGCGATGCCGCCGATGTATGGGAATAGCCGTGATTGTAGTTCGGGAGTGATCATCGGGCGGCGCTCCTTTGTGCTGAAAACGCAGTGCATCAATTTGGCTAACGTAGGAATGTGACATTGTATTCTCCGTTTTTAAGGTTCTTCAGTCGTCCCTACAGGACTTCGCGGCATTATCGCACAAAACCCACCGTTGAATCGGTGGGCTATTGACGAGCGTCCCTGACGGGACGAACTCCCATATCGGAGGCCTTGCTTAGTGAGGGCTACTGCGCATATTACTTTCCAGAATATAAGATTGTGACGGATCTATCCGTATTCCACCGTTTCTGAAAAATACCCAAATTCTCGCTGTCCGGTGTGTACGAAATTCGCAGGATGCCATCACTTTCCCAAACTAGTTCGATTTTAGTACCGCAATGCGAACTGAAAACGTATCCCTTTACATTCATCTCTTCATCGCTTCGCCGTAAATTGACTTGGGAAGAACACCAACCGGCCGCACCACCCCCCATATTAACGTACGACGTCGCAACGTTTTTTTGATCGGGAGACGCGGCCGTTGCTAGAATATTGGTCGTACTCCCCATGTCCGTAAGGGCCTGTTCTAACGACCAAACCAAAGCGTAGAACAAACCCAGAATCCCAAGAATGGGAACAAAAATAATGGCTGCTCCTGCACTGACATAGACGAAAGGGTTCCTCATAAATTTCTAACTTACTGCCGCAGAAAATAAGAAATCGTCACTCGCTTATCTTTGCTGAAGAATTCCTTGTAGGTTCTAACATTTCCTGTATCGTCATAGGAATAGCTTATGGTCAAGTTTCGATTTCCGACCCAATTCATTTCAACTTGGCTGCCGCAATCTACATTGAATATGTGTTCCCTTCCCCAGTCGCTACTTTCGCCTAGGAGATCGACCGTAGTTCGTTCCTCACACCATCCATGATTATTAGTTTTCCTTTCTGCGATTGCGATGTACATGCCATCAGGAGAAGCTTCTTCACTAAAAACAGTCGCGGTTACTGGATGTTCGTCAACAAGATAAGCAAAGCCTCCGCAATAGAAAAAAACACAAACAACAAGAACAGCACCCAAAATGCCTGAGAGGAATAGTACTAGGGGACTCTTCATATAAAGCAGGTGTGAAAACGAGTCGAACAATACATCACGATTTGAGCAAGTCTTCCAAACGCTGTTTGCCAATGCTGTATAGCTCTTTGATCTCAGCGATCTGTTTCTCGATTTTATCAGTATTCAAAAGTTTAGCATTTCGTGTGCCGACGAGCATATTGTTTTTCGGCGTGTGCTCTGTCGAGACGAATTCGAAGAGTTTGGTTGTGTAGCCGCTGCGTTCTAGGAGGAGCGAGCGGAGGCCGTCGGTTATGGTTTCAGCGGTGCGTTCGAGCATGATTCCGTGTTTTAGGATGCCGGCGAACATTTCGGGCGATTTGATCTGCGGGCGGATCTCTTTGTGGCAGCAGGGTGCGGCGACGATTATTTCGGCTTTGGCGGTTATGGCTTTGAAAAGGGCGTCGTCGGTCGCGGTGTCGCAGGCGTGAAGGGCGATGAGGATATCGACCTCGCCGGGATCGTAATCGGCGATTGTGCCCTGGACAAAATTGAGGCCGTCGAAACCGCCGGCTTTGGCGATGTCGTTGCAGAGAGAGACGAGTTCGGGGCGTTGTTCAACGCCGGTCAGGTGGACTTGGATTTGTTCAAGAGGGTGTTCTACCACCCCGTCAGACGAAGCGTCTGCCACCCCTCCTAAACAAGGAGGGGAGCTTTTCGGAGGCCGGTCGCTACCGCTTGCGGTTCTGACATGGTTCGCGAAATAGTCGTAGGCGGCGAAGGTCAGGTAGCCTTTGCCGGAGCCCATATCGACTATTCGTAAACTCCTATTATCCTTTAACGAAGATTTCTCGAACAGCCCGCCTAGAATCTCGACAAATTTGTTGATCTGGCGCCATTTGTCTTGTTGGGAGGCTCGTATCTGGCCGGAGTCGGTCGCGATGCCGAGGGCTTTTAGATAAAAGGTGTTTGGGTCGATAAGCGTTTTTTTGGCGCGGTCGTGTCCGAGTGTCGGTTGAGTCGAGAAAGTCGGTTTCCCAACCGTCAGACGCGAATTTCGCTTGCCGATGTCGAATTGAAGATCGCTGGTGGTCGTAAACAAATGCCCACTGCGAAAGCCGGATTCGAGATAACGGCGCAGAGAATGAACGCCTTCGGCAAATTCAAAATTCTTCACCACATCCCGCGTATCGTAGCGAAACTGAAACAAAAGCCGAGCACCTTTTTTTGTATCGACCAGCCGGACAAATATCTTTTGCAGATGCGCCTCGTTGCCCTTATAATTGCTTAACGTCATTTTTACAAACGTTTTGCCTGCGAGGCTCGTGTTAAGCTCATCGATAAATTTTTGGAGGTTTTCGTTCACGGTATATAAGATGTTTCCAGCCAAGCCGCAAAGACGCGAAGGGAAGGTCAGAGGATTAAACTCTTATGGAACCAAGATTAACACAAGTGGAAAACGATAAAAATTACATCACGACACAGCAGTTCACAGGCGGCATCGCATATTTGCTGAGAGAAACGTTCGAAGGCTCGCCCGAAGGGCTGCCAAGCGCGTATCTTGACCGGGGCACCGGGATTTTCACCACGCTCGAAAAGCTGACGGCGGACGCGGCGTCGCGTGAGTTTCACGGGACGACCATCGCCGCCCAGACTGAGCATGCAAAATTCTACCTGGACCGAATGTGCGAATTCATCAACGGGCGTACCGAAAGCGTAAATTGGGACGCTAGCTGGTTGATCGAAACGGTCAACGATGCCGAATGGGAAGCGTTGCGTGCGAGCGTCAGGCACGCGTATGAGAACATACTTCGCTGTATAGCCGCGGTCGAAGACTGGAACGAACAGCATGTAGGAATGGCGATCGGCATGGTCGCACATACGGCTTATCACCTGGGCGCGATCCGGCAGATCGCAAAAAATGTTTAGCCACGAATTACACGAATAACACGAATGAGGGCGAACAAATGCAAAAATCATTCGTGCAATTCGTAGCAAAAAATCTTATGAAAAACCTATTTCACCTCGCTTTTCCCGTTCACGACCTGGATGCGGCCCGCGAGTTTTACGGCGGCGTGCTCGATTGCGATGAGGGCCGCAGCTCCGAGGACTGGATCGACTTTGATCTCTTCGGCCATCAGATCGTCACGCATCTGGCACCCGATTTTCAGCGGCATTCAGCGGCCAACAGCGTCGATACCGATGCTGTCCCGATCCCGCACTTTGGGATCGTTTTGTCAATGGACGACTGGAAGGCTTTGGCCGACAAACTGAAAGCAAAAAGCGTCGAATTTATAATTGAGCCAAAGATCCGCTTTGCCGGCGAAGTCGGCGAACAGGCGACGATGTTCTTTCTCGACCCCAGCGGCAACGCGCTCGAGTTTAAAGGATTTAACGACTTTTCGCAGGTGTTTGCGAAGTGATTTTCAGTTTTCCGGAAAGTGCGCTCCGGAACAACTGATAACTGAAAAGTAAAAACTGAAAATGCCGGAAACGGCTGTATATAAGAAATCTAATGAAACTTGTGTTTTTGATTCTGTGTTTGGTGCCGGTTAGTTTTGGTCAATTGCCAAAACGAACGGTTGCCGTTACGATCGACGATCTGCCAGTCGTTTCAACCCGCCGCGATCTAAAAAACCGGCAGGAGATTACAAAAAAACTTCTCGGCCATATCAAAAAAGCCAAGGTGCCGGCAATCGGTTTTGTCAATGAAAACAAGCTTTACACGACCGATAAACGCGACGAGGCAGAGGTCGATCTTTTGCGGATGTGGCTGGCGGCGGGGCTTGAACTCGGCAATCACACATTTTCGCACCGAAAGTGCCGACGCTATTGATGTAAAGG
>JANNGV010000485.1:0-1579 GCA_031404055.1 Chloracidobacterium sp. | reverse complement strand
AAATCCTGGCGGCCGAAATGTTGGCCGGCGACTACAGCCGGGTCATTTCCGACGCGCTGGCGCAGGTGGAGGCCGGCGCGCACATGCTGGACGTGAATGCAGGCATTCCGCTGGCCGACGAACCGGCGCTTTTGGCCCGGGCGATTCAGCTGGTGCAGGGTGTGACCGACGTGCCGATCTCGATCGATTCGTCGATCGTCGCGGCGCTGGAAGCCGGACTCGCGGTCTATCAGGGCAAGGCGCTGGTCAACTCGGTCACCGCAGAGGAAGACCGGCTGGAAAGCGTATTGCCGCTGGTCAAGAAGTACGGTGCCGCGGTTCTGCAAATATGCTTCGGCGTCATCGGCGCGGTTTGTGTGATAGAGGAGATCGCCGAGATAGGCGTTCGTATCGGCCTCGGTTAACGGCCTCGACTGCATCTCTAAATCAAACGAAAGTTTGTTTGTAAAGGTAACGGTCGTATAGAGGTAGCTGCCCTTGGCAACATACTGCCGAAGTTCTTTCTCCATCTGCGCATAGCTCATTTGAAAAGCATCCTGAAACGCTTTTTCTTCCGCCACGTTCTTCATTGAAAGGTTCAGGAATTTGCCCATTGCCTCCGTTTTCTTGTTCGCGATGAAGTAATGAATAAGTGCCCACGCCTGAGCGTAAAAAATACTGCGCGAATGACTGCCGGTTTGGCTCAAAGCCGAGTTACCTATATTAAAAAAGGTGTTTAGCGGAATTAACTTGTTCTGCTGAAGCAGCATGAGATGGTTGGTCTGCGGCAAGCCTAGTTTGGCCTTAATATCGCCTTCCATTTCAAAGGTTTGATAATACTCCGCCAGTCCTTCGTTAAACCACTGCGGAACGTCCGACTTGCCAAAATTCGTGTTAACGATAAAGTGGACATATTCATGGAAAATCGTGCCGTAGGTCTGTGCGTCTTCACCGCCGGTTGTAAGAGTAATATAGTTGACATCCTCCCCGGACTGGAAATATCCCGCGATAAAATTATCCGTTTTGCCGTCCGCTCGCTTTGGCTTGAAAGGCTTATATGCCGAATCGTTTTTGAACACGACGACATTTGTCGGAATCGGTGAACTCAGATTTGTTTGCGTAAAAAGCAAACGAAAAGCCTCGCGAAACTGTTCCAGTTTGGTCGCGACCTTTCTTATGTCCTTGTCGGACGCGTTTCCGATCAGATTGAAATTCCTGGAACGAACGTTCAGCCACTCGTCTTTAGCAAAAACCGAATTCGCCAAAAATAGATTGATCCCAAGAACTACAAAAACAACCGCGGTAAATCTTTTGGTTTTCATTACGATAATTCAAAAACAATTATTTTAGATGCATCGATACCCCGATAGGTTACGTTTTGCCGATCCCGTGTACATCCGCCGAACATTTTAACATCTAAGTGAAATTAGAGCGGCGTAAAAATAATTCTGCAGTTCTCCGTGTGCTCCGCGAAAACCATCAGCGGCGGTGGGCCAACGGATGGGGAGCAGGTCTTCTTCTCCGTGTGGGAAACCAGAGAGCAGGACTATGCGGCCTTTGCCACCGCCACGAAACGCTCTTGGGAGAACGAAAAGGCCGG
>JANNGV010000484.1:0-3234 GCA_031404055.1 Chloracidobacterium sp. | reverse complement strand
GGTATCAACAATGGTGAATTTCTCCCGTTTTGTGTTTGGTTTCAAGACCATCGTCGCGATTGCACCGGACTTTTTGTGCGCTTCGATCGCGTCGGCTATGTCAATGTCGGTGATGATCTTTCCGTTAACGATTACGAAAGTGTCGCCCTCAAGATACCGGCGGGCGTTATCGAGAGCACCTGCGGTGCCGAGGATCTTCGGTACTTCTCGTGTGTAATCGATCTTTACGCCAAAAGCACTTCCGTCGCCCAGAGCCTCGATCACCGAATTGGGCTGGTGATGCAGATTGACGACCAATTCCGTCAGCCCAAATGTCGCTAAATATTCGGCAACGTAACCGACGAGCGGCTTTCCGAGAAACGGGATCGCCGGTTTTGTTCGATCGATTGTCAGCGGGAAAAGCCGCGTGCCAAAACCGGCGGCCAAGATCATCGTTTTCATATCGAGTTTAGTTATTACGGTTCGAAAACTAAAATAACTTTACGGTAACGCCGATTATTTGCCAAATTCTCGGAACAGTATCTATGGCAATGCTAATCTCGGCAATTTGTATTATTGTATGGTCGGAAAAAAGATTCTGATATAAAGTTCGACCCTGGTCTTTTTCTCATTCCTCTTGTTCATTTTCGTTCCTCATGTTTCGTTGTTCGAATTTTCACTGCGGAATAAGACGAAAAAGAATAAGTATGAGGAAAAAGAGCGGTTTTTCGACGCTTAATATGAACTCAACTAAATTGACGAAAAACGACCAAAAAGCCCTTTTTGGTTGGCTGACCTATGATTGGGCAAATTCGGCGTTTTACACCACCGTCGTCAGCGTGCTCATCGGGCCTTACCTCATCAATCTGGCTCAAGAGGCGGTTGGCGAGGACGGTGTAATCCTCAATCTCTTCTTTTTCAACGTCACGCCAAAAGGCCTGCCGGCTTTCTGTATAGCGATATCCGTCGGCGCCATGGTATTTATGCTGCCGGTGCTCGGCGCAATCGCGGACTACACGCATTTAAAGAAACGCATGATGGCGTTTTTCTGTTATCTGGGCGTATTCTCAAGCGCACTCCTGTTTTTTGTAACCGGTGACTCCTACATTATTTGCAGCATTTTGCTCATCATCGCAAATATGAGCTTTGCTGCCGCAAACGTTTTTTACAACGCATTCTTGATCGACCTGACAACTGAGGACAAACGAGACAAGCTTTCGAGTTACGGATACGCATCGGGATACATTGGCGGCGTGGTGATGCTCATCCTCAATCTGCTGCTTATCAACAATGCCGAGCGGCTCGGTATCTCAACCGGCATGGCCGTGCGGATCTCGTTTCTGGCGGCATCGTTATGGTGGGGATTATTTTCGCTGATCACTTTCTCACTTATCAAAACCGGCGGTGAAAAGAAGGATATCCCAGCGGATAAGAATCTTGTATCCATTGGATTTGGCGAAGTCTGGCAAACACTGAAGGAACTCAAGAGATTGAAGTTTACCGCGCTGTTTCTTGTTGCTTACCTGTTTTACAACGACGGGATACAGACCGTTATCCTGCAATCTTCGGTATTTCTGTCGTATGAGCTATTTACTTCGAAAGGGCTGCCCGAAGACAATTCGTTTCTGCTTGGCATCTTTTTGGTGGCGCAGGTAGCGGCGCTCTTCGGGGCGATCGTCTTCGAGCGGATAGCGAGATTTCTCGGTGCAAAACGAACGATACTCATATCTTTATTGGGTTGGTGCGGATCGTCATTTACGCCTACGGATTTCTCCAGAACAAAACACAGGCCTGGATAATGGGTGCCTGCATCGGCATCGTACTTGGAGCCGCTCAGGCATTATCGCGTTCGCTATATTCACAGATGATCCCGCCTGGACGGGAGTCTTCGTTTTTCGGCCTTTACGAGATATCCGAAAAAGGCACATCCTGGATGGGGCAGCTTTTGTTTACCATAATCATCGGCGCGACAGGTTCGTTCCGCCAGGCAATCCTCGCGCTTATCGTGTTTTTTGTGGTCGGCAGCGTGATTTTACTCTTCACGGACACGACGCGGGCAATCCACGAGGCAGGGAATCTAACACCGGACGAGGCCGGAATGCCCGACAAACTTTAGTTTGTCGAACGTTTAATCGGGTGGATTTTCGCATCCGCCTAACCTCGTCTATAATGAGGAGACGTAGCAAACTGAAGTTTGTCGTACAACATTGTGATCGATAATCCTGAAGAAAAAATCGTGACTATCTTCGGCGGCTCCAAATGCTCGCCGGATTCCGCCGAATACAAAGACGCCCGAGATTTGGGCTCCAGATTAGCGGAAGCGGGCTTTACCATTTGCACCGGTGGCTATCTGGGTATTATGGAAGCTGCATCACGCGGAGCACGCGAAAAAGGCGGTCGGGTCTTCGGTATAGTGATGAACCAGTTCAAATCGGAGCCTAATCGTTATTTGACGGATAAGGTTGCGACCAACCATTTTTATGACCGGCTGCAAAACCTGATCACGCGCTCGGTCGGCTTTGTCGCTTTTCGAGGCGGTATGGGAACCGTCACCGAAATCTCATTGGTCTGGAACAAGCTGACTACTGGGGTATTGCCGCGGCGACCACTTGTCCTAGTGGGAGACTGCTGGCAGGCGGTGGTTGAAAGCTGGAAACAGAATCTCGTAGTATCGACCAGCGATCTTGCGTTTCTTGATTTTGCCGATAATGCAGAAGAGGCAAGTAATATTGTTATTCAAAAATCGACCGGAGTTCCTCGATGAATTGTCCTAAATGCACCGTTGAATTGCTTCCAGACGCACGATTCTGCGGATCGTGTGGCTTCACGCTGATGGCGTCACCACCGCCACCGCCCAGTTTTCAACAGCCACAGGCAGCAATTCCACCGCCGCCACCGCAGAATTATCAGCAGCCGCAGCAGCAATATCAGCCTGCTGTCGGTGCGTTTCATTTTGATGCGGATGGCCGTGGCCAGGGACGGGGTTATACTTGGGAAGTTATTTTTCAAGGTGCGTTTGCCCTCGCTGTGGTGAATTTGCAGGCCGAACAGGCGATCTCCGCCGAAGCCGGAGCGATGGTTTCGATGTCGGCCAACATTGAGCTTGAATCGCAGTTGAAGGGCGGCGTTTTCGGTGCATTAAAGCGTGCGGTCGGCGGTGAATCGGCCTTTGTCTCGACATTTACATCGCGCGGAACGCCGGGCGAGGTCACGTTTGCTCCGGGTGCTCCTGGCGATGTCGCCGGTATCGAAATG
>JANNGV010000483.1:0-1808 GCA_031404055.1 Chloracidobacterium sp. | reverse complement strand
CCATGGCGAATGGCATGGCCAATCTGTACTTGGGCCCGAATTTCACTCCTCCGTTCCCGGCATATCCGTCAGGACATGCTACTTTTGGCGGAGCGCTTTTTCAGACGCTGCGTAATTTCTACGGCACCGACAACATTCCGTTCACTTTCGTTTCGGACGAGTACAACGGAACAACGCTCGATAACGAAGGGAATCCGCGTCCTCTTCTGCCGCGTACCTTCTCGACTCTGTCACAAGCCGAAGAGGAAAACGGCCAGAGCCGTATTTATCTTGGTATCCATTGGGCCTTCGATAAGACCGAAGGTATCACCCAGGGCAGGCTTGTCGCGGACCATGTGTTCACCCATTCGTTTACTCTGAATCCGTAATTAGGATGGAAACGCGTAAAAAGCCGCCGTTATGGTCACGGTGGCTTTGACTCCCTCACGGTTGGCCGGGAACCGAATAAGATCGTGTAAAATGCGCCGAACGGGAGAAACATGGCGGGTGTCCATTGGCGATCTGATGCGACCGAATCGCTGCTGCTGGGCGAGGCTCTCGGAATTAGTATCTTAAAAGACCAAAAAGCATGCTCTAATGAGGTCTTTAATGGCTTTAGCCTGACGAAATTTGACGGAACGACCGTGACGGTCTGACATTTATTGGGCCTTAGGCTAAAAGCAAAGACGCGGTTCGGAAGGGCCGCGTTTTTTTGTATAATCAAGAGTTTACACATGCCCAAAAGAACTGACATACACAAAATTCTGATCATCGGCTCGGGCCCGATCGTCATCGGCCAGGCTTGTGAATTCGATTATTCGGGGACGCAGGCGTGCAGGTCGCTCAAGGAAGAAGGCTTTGAGGTCGTGCTCGTCAATTCAAATCCGGCGACGATTATGACCGATCCGGAGATCGCCGACCGCACCTATATCGAGCCGCTAACTCTCGAAACCGTGACCGCGATAATCGAAAAGGAGCGGCCGGATGCTTTGCTGCCGACCGTTGGCGGGCAGACAGGATTGAACCTCTCGGTCGAACTATTCGAACAGGGAATTCTGGAAAGATTCGGCGTAAAGCTGATCGGGGCGAATATCGATGCGATCAAGGTTGGTGAGGACCGCGAGCTTTTCAAAAAAGCGATGGACGAGATTGGCATTCCGTCAGCAAAGGGCGGTTTTGCGCACACTTGGGAAGAAGCTGAGAAGATAGTCGAAGAAATAGGCTATCCGGCTATAATCCGTCCGAGCTTTACGCTTGGCGGTACAGGCGGCGGCACGGCTTATAACCCGGAAGAATTTCAGGAGATCGCGAGAGGCGGGCTTGCGGCGTCGCCGAATTCGCAGATATTGATCGAGGAATCGATACTCGGCTGGAAGGAATACGAGCTTGAGGTGATGCGCGACCTCAACGATAACGTCGTCATCATCTGCTCGATAGAGAATTTTGACCCGATGGGCGTGCACACAGGCGACTCTATCACGGTCGCTCCGGCACAGACGCTGACCGATGTTGAATATCAAAACCTGCGGGACATGTCGATAAAATGTATCCGCAAGGTCGGGGTTGAGACGGGCGGTTCGAACATACAGTTTGCCGTCAATCCGGTGGACGGGGCTGTGCGCATAATTGAAATGAACCCGCGTGTATCGCGTTCGTCGGCGCTTGCGTCAAAGGCGACAGGCTTTCCAATCGCGAAAATCGCCGCGAAGCTGGCGGTCGGCTACACGCTTGACGAGATACCGAACGACATCACGCAGAAGACTCCGGCGTCATTCGAGCCGACCATCGATTACGTCGTAACGAAAATCCCGAAATGGGCATTCGAGAAG
>JANNGV010000482.1:0-6954 GCA_031404055.1 Chloracidobacterium sp. | reverse complement strand
CCTGCGGATTCAAGAGCTGCTGGAGGAATACGAGCGCAGCAGAACCATGCGGGAGGAAAAGCTGGGCAGGATTGCCCGGAATCGGTACGCAGCAGGATCCGATCGAATATTTCACGACGACGTGGCATACCAATCTCGATACCTACGAACGTATTATCGAGGCGGATGTGAAGGCGTCCGCAATCATCTTCGCAGCTGCTGTCTACACGCTTGCAATGCGCGATGAGCTGCTGCCTCGATTCAAGGCGGGCGAAATGCCGCCGCTGCCGCCGCAGAACTAGATTGCGAAATCAGGACGCCCAGCCAAATTGACATACTTATGGAGATTCGTTAGTCTATAAGTAACGCTGATGTGATAACGTGCCTTAGTCATTGATTAAGGCACGTTTCTTTTATCCCTCCCAGACTTTTCTCCGACGGCGTTTTAATAGTTGTTTTTAAGAATTTGTAGGTGGTAGTAAATGAGTTTCGAAGTAGTAACCGTGGTGGAACCGGGTTTTGTCAGGCTGACGGCTAGCGGGAAGTATTCCTTTAATGAAATGTTTGATTCGATAGATCTCGTAAGATCGATGGCAGATAAAGCGGATCGAAACAAAGTGCTGATTGATTGCCGCCAGTTTGAAGGCAGCATGACGGAGGCCGAGCGATTTCAGGGCGGTCAGAGAGTAGCTGAGGTTTTTGGTGCACATCTGAAAGCCGCGCTGATTATGCCGGTTGGCCAGGTAACGAAGTTGGGAGAGTTGACCGCAGTCAATCGCGGTGCAAAATTTCTTGTCACCGAATCTGAGATCGAAGCCATGGATTGGCTTCTTAACCCTTAGTCTCATAGTAAATTCTGGACGGACAGAGGTCGGCAAGCGAGCATTCGATACATTTCGGCTTGCGGGCATGGCATATTTGGCGTCCGTGAAAGATCATCCAGTGCGGAAACATGATCCAATCATTTTTTGGCACCAATTTTTCCAGATCTTTTTCGATCTTTTCCGGCGTTTTCTCCTTGGTCAGGCCGAGCCGCTGCGACAGACGCGAGACGTGCGTGTCGACGACGACGCCCGAAGCAATCCCAAACGCATTTCCGAGCACGACGTTCGCCGTTTTTCGCGCAACGCCGCCAAGAGTGAGTATTTCATCCATCGTCCTGGGTATTTCACCGCCATAAACCTCGATCAGCCGTTGGCTGGCAGACTTGATGTTTTTCGCCTTATTGCGGAAAAAACCGGTCGAGTGAATCTCTCTCTCCAGTTCTTCCTGCGACACGTCGACGAAATCCCGCGGGCCGCGGTACTTACGGAAGAGTGTCGCCGTGACAATATTTACGCGCGCGTCAGTGCACTGGGCCGATAAAATCGTCGCGATCAAAAGTTCGAACGGATTAGAATGAACCAGCGCGCAATGAGCGTCGGGGTAAGACTTTTTGAGCCGCCTGATTATCTCGGCACAACGTTTCTTTTTGTCGGCGATCATGAAGCTAAGGCTAAAAAAGAACGCGGCAAAATGCAAATTTGGGATTGTTTGGTTAGAATTTAGCCCAGAGTACGCGGAGAAGAATTTAACCGCAAATGGACGCAGATCGACGCAGATGCTAAAACAGCGCGACCATCATTTCCGTATCGGCGTCCATCTGCGTATTTCCGCGGCCAAGGATCTTTCTCTCCGGTGAAAAAAAACACGAATGCAAGTACCTTTACTCGACCTTAAAGAACAAAATCAAGAGCTGCGGCCCGAGATTGAAGCCGCGCTCGGCCGAGTACTGGATACGAATGGCTTCATTCTCGGCGGTGAGGTCGCAGAGCTTGAAAAAGAGCTTGCCCTTTATTGCGGGACAAAATATGCCATCGGCTGTGCATCCGGCAGCGACGCCCTTCTGCTTGCGATGATGGCGTTGGGCGTTAGTGCGGGCGATGAGGTTGTAACGACGCCGTACAGTTTTTTCGCGACCGTGAGTGCGATCACGCGGCTCGGTGCAATTCCGGTTTTCGTCGATATCGATCCGCGGACCTACAATCTTGACGTCGCTCAGATCGAATCAAAGATCACAGGCAAAACCAAAGCGATCCAACCGGTGCATCTTTTCGGGCAGTGTGCCGACATGAAGGCTTTACGTGAAGTTGCCGCCAGACATGCGATTCCGCTTGTCGAAGACGCTGCCCAGGCGATCGGCTCGGAAGAAGACGGCGTCCGTGCCGGCGCGATGTCCGAGATAGGATGTTTCAGCTTTTATCCATCCAAGAATCTTGGCGGAATGGGTGACGGCGGTTTCATGACAACCGGTGATGACGATCTGGCCCGCAAACTACTTGCCTTACGTGTTCACGGGGCCGAGAAACGATATTATCATAAATGGGTCGGGCTAAATTCACGGCTTGACGGCTTTCAGGGAGCCGTACTTCGTGTAAAATTGCCGCATCTCGATTCATGGTCCGATCAAAGAAAAGCTAACGCCGACAATTACCGCAAGCTGTTTACGGATGTGGGCTTAAACGAGCAGATCGGCGTCCCTCTTGAACGGCAAAACGTTCGGCACATTTACAATCAGTTTGTAATTCGCGTGCCGAATCGGCGGGATGAGCTGCGAGCTTTTTTAACTGAGCAGGGAATCGGTACCGATGTCTACTATCCGATATCGCTTCATTTGCAGGAATGTTTCGCGTATCTCGGTTATAAAGAAGGCGATTTTCCGGAATCCGAACGAGCTTCGCGGGAAACACTGGCGCTGCCGATATTTCCCGAATTAAAGCCTGAGCAGCAGGCGTACGTAGTCGAAAACATAGCTAAATTTTTCTCGATCTGAGGTAGCATTAGTGTCTTTACCAGTCACAATTATTAACTCGCGAAACACAAAAGGCCGTCTCGTCCTCATCGCCGTGATATTGACTGCTTTGGTGTTTGCGTGGTTTGCGGTCCGATGGCAGATTGGCAGCATGCTTGGCGAGCTAACCTCGCCGACCCAGGCGAACGCGATGGAGATCGCCCAGGCCGCCGTCAGTCTTGCACCGCGTGACCCGCGCCCAAGATCGCTGGTTGCGTCCAAGATGAAGGAGAATTTTGACGCTGCAAACATCGACGGTTCCGTGAGGATACTGGAAGAAGCAATTCGGCTTTCGCCGTATGATTTTAGATGGTGGATAGAGCTTGGGCGTGCCTATGAACAGGCCGAGAAACCCGAGCAAGCCGAGCGGGCATTGCTCCGTGCGGTGGATTTGGCACCCGCTTACACGTTTCCGCACTGGCAGATCGGCAATTTTTATCTGCGGCAGGACCGCACCGACGAGGCGTTTTCCCAATTGACCAAGACAACCGAAAAAAGCCTCGTTTATCGTGAACAAGTCTTTTCGCTGGCCTGGGATTATTTTGACAAAGATCCGGCAAAGGTCGAACAGCTTGCGGCAAATACGCCGGACGTACGGGCAAGCCTTGCGTTGTTTTATGCCCAACGCGGCGCCGCCAAAGATTCCCTCCGGGTATGGAACAGCCTGCCGGCCGAGGAAAAAGCAAAGCACCCGCAGGTAATAACGATAATTACGCAAAACCTGTATGCAAAGCGTTTTTACCGCCAGGCACTGGAATTCTCAAAGCAGTCCGGCATAGATGTCGATGCGGCTGCCGAGACGATAGGAAATGGCGGATTTGAAAAATTTCTTGGCGATCCGGAAAGCACGCTTTTTGGATGGCGTATCAATCGAAGCGACAGCAAACTCGACATCCTTCCAGACTCGGCCGTCAAAACCGAAGGCTTGAAGAGCCTGAAGCTCAACTTCAAGACCTACGCTAAACCCGAGCTTTACAATGTCGTGCAGCTCGTCGCCGTCGAACCTTCGGCGCGTTACAGTGTCAGCTTCATGCTTCGGACCGAGAATCTAAGGACTGGCGGCGAACCTTTGATAGAGATAGTAGATGCCAACGGCGACGCTGTCATTGCCGCGACACCGCGATTTCCGCTCGGTACAAACGACTGGCAGAAAATAACCGTCGAATTCGTGGTGCCGGCAACATGCGAGGGAATAACCATCCGTACTTCGCGGGTGCCCTGCGGAGAGTTATGCCCGATTTCTGGTACGATCTGGTACGACGATTTCAAGATCGCCAGATTATAGACTTTAGTCGATAGAGTTGTTTTGAAAGGCTCATCTAAATTTTTTTACAGAAACTGAAATGCTCCGCTTTTGTTCCTCTTATTTGTGCTTGTTCCTCTTTTTCAGTGGTTAAAAAAGGGGAAACCACGGAACAAGATGAATAAGAAGGAACAAAACAGCTCTAATATCTAACAATCGACTACTGACCACTATTCTTATGACTTGGGCAAACCGACTCGCATTCGTATTGATATGCGGGACAATTATTTTCACAACAATGGCATACGGTACCGTACACCAGCCGATACTTGCCATTTTTTATGTTGTGATAGCCGCGATCATGATCCTGTGGGCGATCGACGGGCTTAAAAGCGACACGATTCGATTCAATCGAACGCCGAACCAGATTCCGCTATTGGCGGCGGCCGTTTATGGGATTATCCAGACGATCCCGTTCGGTCAGATCGCCGAAACCGCCGGCTTGTCGGGCATACCGCGGACAATCTCACTAGACCCGTTCGCAACACAGCTTTCCGCTCTGCATTTCTTTGCGCTATTCATCTTCTTTGCGGCATCGCTCGTATTCGTCGACTCGGCGGAGCGTATCCGAAAGCTCGTGGCGGTAATCGCAATATTCGGGTTTATCTACGCGTTTTTCGCAATTCTCCAATCGGTGCTGAGTCCCGGAAAAATATATGGCATTTACGAAGCGAGATTTGCCGTGCCGTTCGGCTCGTTCGTGAACCGCCACAATTTCGCCGCATATATGGAAATGACCATGAGCGTCCCGCTCGGCCTTCTGTTCGCGGGAGCGGTCGCAAAGGATAAACGGCTGCTGTACCTGACGGCGATTGCCCTGATGGGCGTCGCGCTGCTGATGAGCGGATCGCGAGGCGGACTTGTGGCTTTGTTGGCCGAGGTCATTTTGCTGATCATGCTGACGACTGGAGCAAGCAGCCGCAAAGCCCTGTTTGCAAAAGTAGCTTTTTCGGGTTTGCTGATCGCCGCGATCGTGGTGGGATCGATTTTCATCGGCGGTGAAAGCTCGCTCACGCGAATTGCCGAGACTGCCACGTCCAAAGATGTGACAACTGACCGCGGCCACATCTGGAGCGTGACGATGGACGTTATCGCCCACAATATGCCGCTCGGGGCCGGTTTTGGGGCGCTCGGCGTCGCCTATACGCCATATGACGACCACAGCGGGTTGGAGAGAGTGGAACAGGCACACAACGATTATCTGCAAGTCGCCGCGGATGCGGGAATTGTCGGCGTCATAATCGGGTTGCTTTTTCTATTCTGGCTCTTCCGCGTTGGCCTGAAAGCCGCCAAAACCGACAACGTATACCGTCGGGGCGTCGCCATCGGCGCCCTCGCCGGCTGTTTCGGAATACTCGTCCACAGCATTTTCGATTTTGTCCTGCATACCACAGCGATCTCCGTGTTGTTTGTAACCCTGATGACATTGATCGTCGCCAGCCAAAGCCGCTACGCAGACGACATAGAATCACCCGAATGGGAAAAACGAAGAAAATCCAACTCGTCCGGAAGCCTCGCCTCCATTTCCGACGCTCGGCGAGCAAGCGGTAAAAATACGTAGATCATGGTTATCCGTCCGAAAACGGACAGAGACTTAGTAGCCGACCTATTCATTCGTTGAGGATTCTATTTCCGCTTCCACCGTACGCCGTCTTTGGTGTCTTCCAGGACAATTCCTTTCTCGGCCAGCAGATCCCGAATCTCATCCGAACGGGCGAAGTTTCTTCGGGTCCTGGCTTCCTGTCGCTCTTCAACAAGAGCTTCGATTTCTGTATCAAGCGACTCGTTTTCAGCTTCGCCGAAAATACCCAAAACCGAATTGAATTTTGCCACCGCATCAAGCACGGCTTCACGGTCTTTTGACAGCAGGCCGTCGCCGGCCATCGCCGTGTTTATCTCGCGGACGAGATCGTGAATTGCCGCAAGCGCGGCGGCAGTATTGAAATCGTCGTCCATCGCCGCTTCAAAATCATTCAGGGCTTTTGTGACACTCGCTGCTGCTTTCAGGTCCGTGCCTTCCACGATCTTTGCCTCAGTTACGAGCTGTCGAAAATTCCGCAGCCGTTCGACGGTCGATTCGGCCCCTTGTAATCCTTCGAACGTAAAGTTCAATTGCTTCCGGGTCGGCACTGAGAGCAGCAAATACCGTATCGACAATGCCGAATAGCCTTGTTCCCGCAAATCACGAAAGGTGAAAAAATTGCCCTTCGATTTGGACATCGTTACGTCATCGATCTTCAGGAACTCGCTGTGCAGCCAGTATTTTGCAAACAGTTTTCCGGTAGCTCCTTCACTTTGGGCGATCTCGTTTTCGTGGTGCGGAAACTGCAGATCCATTCCGCCCGCGTGCAGGTCAAAAGTTTCACCGAGATACTTCATCGACATCGCAGAGCACTCGATATGCCAGCCCGGACGCCCGCGGCCAAATTCAGCGTCCCAGCCAGGCTCTTCGTCCTCGCCGACAAGCTTCCACAATGCAAAATCGCGTGCGTCTTCCTTGTCGTATTTATCGGTGTCGATGCGTTCGCTGCCGCCGGTGATATTGCCGGAAAAATTGATCTTTGACAGCTTGCCATAATCTGGAAACGCGGTGATTCGGTAGTAGATCGAACCTTCGGATTCGTACGCGTGGCCGTTCTCCAGCAGCTTAGCGATGATGGCGATCATTTCTGGAATGTGATGCGTCGCACGCGGCGTCACGTCCGGCCGCTCGTTGCCGAGAGCGTCAAAATCTTCCCAAAAATACTGGATAAACGGCGCCGTAAATTCGTCGATGCCGATGTCGCGTTTCGCCGCTTCGTTGATAATCCGGTCGTCGATGTCGGTGAGATTAAAAACGTGC
>JANNGV010000481.1:0-10725 GCA_031404055.1 Chloracidobacterium sp. | reverse complement strand
AAGAGTTTTTTCACCATAGAGGCACAGAAAGCACAGAGGACTTCAAATTAGATTTGTCGAACATCTTAATTGTCAGCGTCGGCTAGATTGACTTTGCAATAACATCTCCTTCTCCGCGTCCCTGTGGTGAGCCTTCTTTGCTTTCTCAATCGCTTTGCGTGAAAATTGATCTAATATTATGTCAGACACATTTTCACTGGCCGGAAAGGAATTCGGTTCACGTTTGATAATAGGCACCGGCAAATACCGATCTTTTCCCGAGATGCAGGCTGCACACAGGGCATCGGGTGCCGAGATGGTAACCGTCGCCGTAAACCGCGTGCCGCTCGACCGCAAGACCGAATCGTTTCTGGATTATCTCGCACCCGAAATGCAGATATTGCCGAATACCGCTGGCTGTTATGACGCCGATCATGCGATCCGAACCGCGCGGCTGGCACGAGAAGCCCTTGAGACCGACTGGATAAAGCTTGAAGTCATTGGCGATCCCGTTACGCTTTTGCCGGATAATGAGCAAACACTCGAAGCCGCTAAAATACTTGTTAAAGAGGGCTTTATCGTGCTGCCGTATTTTACGGACGATTTGATAATGGCTAAAAAACTGCTCGATGCAGGCTGCCCGGCGGTAATGCCCTTGGCGGCACCAATCGGATCGGGAATGGGTGTACAAAACCCCGCAAATCTAAGGATCATGCGTGAGCAGCTTCCCGACGCTACTATTATCGTCGATGCCGGTGTCGGCGTTCCTTCGGATGCAGCCATCGCAATGGAACTCGGCGCTGACGCGATCCTGATGAACACCGCCATCGCCGAGGCGCGCGATTCGGAAAAAATGGCAACAGCAATGAAACTGGCGGTCAAGGCCGGCCGCCTTGCATATCTCTCGGGACGAATGCCTAAGCGGTTGTATGCCTCAGCCTCAAGTCCGATCGCCGGGGCGATCAAGTAGGTGAATTGTTGAAGCGCGCAATAGTATTCGGATTTCTAGTTTTGTCAGCCTGGTTCTTGAGCTTTTCTGGATGCAGCTATAAGATTACGGAGTTAGAACCCTCGGTAAATCATAGTCAACCGAAGCCCGAAATCACGCCGTCTCCTGTGCCGATGACCATTGGTAAGGAGAATTTTGCTCGAGAGTGGAAAGCGACATTCGAACAAATGAAAGGCGAGGTCTCCGATAATCGGGAGAAGTGGAAACGGAACAACATCACAACGTACTCGTTCGTAGCTGCAAAATACATTGGCGGGGTCTCGAGTCCGTGGAATCGAAATCCCGTTTTGATCAAGGTCGATAATAACCAGCCTGTTTCTTTTGAAGTAGTCGACAAAAGTGACGTCTCATCGTTAGCGAGAACGGATGGATTCGAGCAGTTTGATACGATAGACAAACTATTTGACTATATGTTGAAACGAGTTGGAGAGTGGGCGGATGGTTAAGGCAAAGTATGACAAAAAATTAGGCTTTCCTATTTGGGTGTCATTCCTGTTTTCATTCGAGATTCACGGTGGCAGGTCAATCGAAGTTTCCAAATTTATTCGTGCAGATTGAAAACACCCATTGCAAGATCCGACTACTGTTCTTCGGAGCGACCGCTGAAATTGTCGGTTCACACGAACTTGAATTCGACGTGGGCGAATGTCTTTCGTCCGCAGACGTGCTTGGGTTGCTTTCGCAAAAATTCCCAGCCCTTGGTCGTCACAAATTGCTTGTTTCTGTAAATCACGTGTATGGGTCAGGCCTTGAGAGCTTAAGAGACGGCGATGAACTCGCCATTTTTACCGCTGTTTCCGGCGGCTGATTGTCCGGTTGAGGATCGAATGACTGAAAAGCAATTCTACGATTGGCAAACCCTTGGCGGAACCGACGATGTGATGCGGTTTGTGAACGCATTGGAGAGTGCGGACATCGTCTGGTGTGCTATCGGCGGAGTTGCGGTGAACCATTGGGCAGCGGAGCAAATGGTCACGCAGGATGTCGACTTTGTCGTAGCTGCGGACTCCATAGAACGTGCCGAAAAGGCACTAACGGATGCCGGATTCGTCGCCGAACATTTCGATTGGTCGATCAACTTCAAAGGAGCGTCCAAGGTAAGTGTCCAGCTAACCACCGAGGACTTCTACCGGGATTTTGCCGCTCGAGGAATTGCCGCCGATGTTCACGGCATCTTGCTCAGGGTCGCGGCACTTGAGGATACCCTCGCCGGAAAGGTCCGGGCCTGGAGCGATTCGACCCGCAGGCAAAGTAAGCGTATCAAAGACCTCGCCGATATCGCTCGGCTTGTTGAGTCGCATCCAAGTTTATGGGATCGATTAAACGATCAGCTAAAGTCAGAAATCGAGCAGCCTAAATAGAACAACGATGGATTCAAGGCTCTTCATTGTCCTTTTTTGGTTGTCACGGCGAGGGACTAAAACGCACTAGACCTCGTGAAATCAACACGACGGCATCCCGCATTATGTCAATTAAGCATGCATCCTGATTTTTTCGAACTCACAACCGATCCGATCGACATAACCAGCGTCGCCCGCCGCGTTGTGCCGCCTGAATGCGGAGCAACCGTCACGCTTGACGGCTACGTTCGCCAATTCACAAAAAGCCGCGAGACACTGCATCTGTTTTATGAGGCATACGAACCGATGGCGCTCAAGGAGATGCAAAAGCTGATCGAGCGAGCCAAGCAGGACTTTGAGATATCAAACATCGGCATAGTCCACCGTCTCGGGAAACTCGAGATTGGCGAAACAAGCGTCGTCATCTCCGTCGCCTCGCCTCACCGCAAAGCCGCGTTCGCCGCCTGCGAATGGCTTATCCGCGAACTTAAACGCAGCGTCCCGATCTGGAAAAAAGAAGTTTACGCCGATGGCGAAGTTTGGGTTGAGGGCGAAACGTAACACGAAATTTACATAAATGTAACACCGATTCTTGCCAGACCCCGCAAGCTGTAATATTATCTCGAACCCAAAGGGTTACTAAATTAAACAAAAGATCGAGAGGACACTAAAATGCGTAAGATCATTGTTCTGTCACTTGCAATCATCCTTTGTGCGATAAATGTTTTCGCACAGTCACAATCAACAACCGGAAATATCGAAGGCCGTGTAGTCGACCCAAACGGCGCTGTGGTGCCGAACATTGCCGTTTCGACTACCAATCAGGACACGGGCTTTGGCAAAACAACCATGACCGGCAGCGACGGCAGCTACATCTTCGTCCTGCTGCCGCCGGGAAATTATAAAGTGGAAACCGCCGCCTCACAGGGTTTTGCGGCGGCAACCTACGAAAACGTCAGGGTAACGGTCGGAGCAAAAACTTCCCTCGAGATCGCCGTCACGGCGGGTGGCTCGGTTAATGTGGTCGATGTAAACGACTCAGGTCAGACCGTCGAAACATCTCGAACCTCGATCTCTTCAACGATTGATGAACGCCGCGTTATAAACCTGCCGACGAACGGACGAAACTTTCTAGATTTTGCAACACTGGCGCCGGGCGTCGTGCGCGACCCGACGCGTTCGGGCGATTTGGCGGTTGGCGGCCAAAAGGGAACGCTTAACAGCATTCAGATCGACGGTGCCAGCAGCGACAATACATTTTTCGGCCAGGCATCTGGCCGGACCGGCTCGGGCCGCGCTCCGTCGCAGTTTTCAATTGATACTGTCAAGGAATTCCAGGTTAATCAAAACGGTTTTTCCGCCGAATTCGGCCGGGCCGCCGGAGCAGTTATAAACGTGGTCACAAAATCGGGAACGAATCGATTTACGGGCAGTGCGTTCGAATATTTTCGCGATGAATCGTTAAACGCGCTCAACCCAAATTTAATAGTTGCCCGTCGTGCAAAGCCGTTCGGGCAGATCAATCAGTTTGGCGGAACATTTGGCGGTCCGATCAAGAAAGACAAGATATTCTTTTTCGGCGCGTATGAAGGCCAGCGTTCAGATCTGCCTAATCCGATTGTTCTGCCATCGCTGACATTAGCGACGACACCCGCCAATGTGCAGGCTTTCCTCGGTCCGCGAGCCGTCTCATACGACATCAGCCGCCAGCAGGACACCTATCTTCTCAAGACGGATTTGAACATTAATAATAGGAATCAGGTCTGGGTCCGGCTTAACCAACAGAACTTCACGGGAACGAATCTGGAAAATTCTGGGGCCCTGAGCGCCGCCGAGCATACGGGAAACAGCAACGTTAACACGTCAACCGTGACAGGTAACTGGACATTGACGCTGACGCCGACTTGGTTCAACGAGCTTCGTCTTCAATATTCCCGGGACAAAGAGCCAGGACTTTCAAACTCGGAAAATCCGGAGTTAACGGTTGCTACACCTAATGGAACGTTCAATATAGGCCGCAACAATTTCAGCCCGCGGGAAACTACGATAAAACGGTTTCAATTTATCAACAGCCAGACGCTGCTCGTCGGAAATCATACGGTAAAATACGGCGTCGATCTGTTATTTGATCAGATCTTCAACTTTTTCCCCGGCCTGTTCAGCGGGACGTTTGCGTTCAACGGCGGATATACGCAGCTTTCAAATTATTTGAACGGTACCGCGGTTCCCACGTCATACAGGCAGAGCTTTGCCGGTGCCGGCACGACCGGGCCGGTGACGAATCCCGACAATAAAGAGTATGGTTTTTTTGTCCAGGACGACTGGCGCGTCAGTCCTAAATTGACGCTGAATCTCGGACTTCGCTATGACTACCAGAAAATAGCGAAACCGCCGATCACCAATTCGAATCCCACGTTGATCCAGGATCCGAGCAATTTCAATACACGCACCACGCAAACACTTTTGGACTTTGGGTACGACACCGGTTTTCAGCCAAGCGACAAGAATAATTTTGCTCCGCGCGTCGGGGCAAGTTACGCATTTAATGAAAAGACCGTGATTCGTGGCGGTTACGGAATATATTACGCCCGGACACCGGCTATCCTGACCGGAACCGCCCATTCGCAAAATGGAATCCAGGTTGTCGCGATCAGCATCACCTGTTCGCTGATTCCGCCGAATGTTTGTCCGACCTACCCGAACAACTTTTCGAGTTTACCGACCGGGGCTTTTCGACCCGCGGCGAACTTGTACTTGTTTGATCAAAATTATAAGCAGCCGTTTACACATCAGGCCCGCTTACAGTTCGAACGCGAGGTGTTTAAGAACACGACGTTTTCCGCCCAATACACCATGTTCCGGGGCCAGGACCTTACCCGGACGCGAAACGCCAATCTGTTTGCTCCGGCACCTGTGACGGTTAATGGTATTACTTTCCAACGGTTTCAGACCGAGCGGGAACGGTTTGGTGAGATGGTCACGATGTCGAACACCCGATTTAAACCGTTTCGTGATTATGACCGGATCAGTTTGTTCGAAAGCACGGCGAAGTCTTTCTATCAGGGCTTATCGTTCGAATTTAACCGCCGGTTCGCGGATCGCTGGCAGTTCAGCACAAGCTATACACTTTCAAAGGCGAAGGACGATAAACCGGATCAAACATCTGTCGTACCGGGAGCCGATGACGGCAAGATCGCCGAAAATCAATTCGATCTGACGGGCGAATACGGACGTTCGGATCTGGACGTTCGGCATCGATTCATTTTCAGCCCGGTATATGAGACTGGAACGTTCAAATACAGCGAAAATAAGGTGATTCGCGCACTGTTGAGCGACTATGTCTTTACCGGCATTTTCGTCGCTCAATCAGGCATTGCTTATTCCGCCCTGGTATCCGGGGATCCCAATAACGACGGAGTTGCGGCGTCAGACCGGGCGCCCGGAACGGTAAGAAACGAGTTTTCTACGCCAGCCGCATACATCGTCGATATGCGTGTCGGAAGGATAATTCGGTTCGGCGAGAGATTTCGGTTATCTCTGTTTGCTGAAGGATTTAACCTGTTCAACCGGTCGAATGTTCAGCAGGTGTTCAACAACCAGTTCGCGGCGACATCGGCAAACGGACGGCTGACCGGCGTTTCTGCAGTTTCTACGTTCGGCAATCCACGAATTTTCTATTCGGGATCGCCGTCGTTCACTTTCAACTCAAGTTACAATCGCGAGTTTCAGCTAGGGATAAGGTTTGATTTCTAAATCTTGGAAACAGCGACCGTTTTGGAGGCGGGCTTGCCCGCCTCTAATTTTTTATCCCTGCAGCTGCGAACTTGCCCGCTCGCGCGACCCGCTCTCGACGATTTTATCAAAATAAGCCTCTAAATCCCGATTGACGCCGCGCAGGCCAGCGACCACCGCGACGCCCCATTCGACATATTCGCGTCGCCGCCGCTCGTCCCAATCGGTCGGAGGATTTTCGAAGATATCCTGTATATTGCTTATTTTATCGGCCAGTTTGATCTGTTTCGCCTCGGTTGAAAGGTGCGGAGCGTGGTCGATTTGAAGCTGTTTTCTAACCGATGTGGGAAGCGATTTGTCGTCAGTCACCTCAAGCACGAACCCGCAGACGCGCCCGCCGAAAAGCTCTGTCAGTTCGTCGGTCGTCGTTTCGGTGTCTTCGATCGTGTCGTGAAGGATCGCCGCGGCAAGAATTTCGGCATCTCCAATATGTCCGATGTTGGCCAGTATATGAGCGACTTCGAGAGGGTGGTTTATATAAGGCTGGCCGTCGCTGCCCTTTCGCCGCTGCTCTTTGTGTTTGTCAGCCGCAAAGCTTGCCGCCCGCAGTATTTGTTTAATGTTGTCCATCTTTCAGGCCTGGAATCGTGAGGTGAAAGTCAAAATTTACACGCGGGGTAATGGGTAAGTTTGAAAATCTGTGCCCGCGATTTTCCTCCGTCGGCTTCGCATAGCCACGTCCGTTTACGGCGTGGCAGTTATGAGCTAACCGGCGGAGGGCGTTTTAACGTCCTTATTTTCTTTATCACCGACGGTGGAGTAATGAATAAGAACGCTAAACGCCCTGACAGAATCGCTCCGCACCTAGCCACGCCGTGAACGACATGGCTATGCTCAAACCGAAATCATCCGGCCGGATCGGCTATTTTACCACTTCGATTACCAGAGTCTGCTGTCCTGCGATAATAAAATCGGCGGGTGCAACTTCGACATCGCTAACGACCGTTTGCACGGCTGGTTTGATGCCTCCGGCTGTTCGGTCGTTGTTTAGCGTCGCGAGGAACGACGGCGGCAGATTAGGCATTTCGCTGGCGCCGATGATGGCACCGCTTGATGTTCGAATGGTCTGAACATAAAGCCGGTCTGAGAGCTTCAATTTATTTATGGTCTGGATCAGTTCGGCAAGATCGCGCGGCACGAATTGCTGGATTGACGATGCCTGCTGGATCGCCCCACCATCTCCAACCATAATCGAAAGCGGCCCGGCGGGCGTGTCGGCCGGAATTACAACGTGAATTCGCTGTACAAAAACCCTGCCTGACGTCGTCCGCGCAAATGCCTGAACTTCAACTGTTTCGCCTGCAGCCGCCCGCGTCCGATCGACCGAGATGCGATCGAGCACAGCGGTCTTACTGCCGTCGTTCGATGCCAGATTCAAGACGATTCCGCTGATCTGCAGGTCGTCAAACCGGCTTTTGAATAGTGCCGAAACCGGTGCCGCGATCGAGGCGGCAGCAAACTGTGTGGCGTTGCTTCCCGCAAACCTTCGCTGAACCTTTATCGATTCCTGTCCCTGCACCTTGATCTCGCCGGTAATCTCGACGGTCGAATCGCCGAGGCCTCGCTCTTGTGCGACGGCGGCGTTATAAACTGCAATGTTGAGCAACAACGGCGTGAGAAAATCGTCCTTTGCGACTTCAAAATTCAAAGTATCCGTCTGCCCGCGGCTTGTTTGAACATTTATCCGGACGGGGATCATTTTCGGGACTTGGCCGAGACTGCCGTAAACTCCGGTTGCGCGGTCCTGCGTCATTGTTCCGACCATTGCATCGGGCACGGCGAGCTTGAAGGAATTGTTTATATTCGGCACAACGGTGACGACATGCGTCTCGGACATAGGCAGATCGGACGTGCCGAGGCTCAAAAACGGGTGGCCAAAGGCATAGATCTTATCGCCGTCACGCCAGGTTACCGTTCCGGCAGCGGCCAGGCTGTAGTCGCCTCTGGTCAATTGCATCGATACCGATGAGCCGCCAAGCAGCGTCTTTTCATCGGCTTTTTTTAAGGGCGTGATCGCGGCGGCACCGCCCACGGCCGACACAGGCAGCAACCCGGCCTGCATCAATTGCGGAGCGAAAAGATTTAACGTTTCCTGCGAAAAACCCGTAAATGTGATCGGTGTCGCGATAGGCTGGAAGGATTGTCCCGCAACGGCCATAAGCGGCGAATTTATGTTCATTCCCGAAAGCAAAGCGTTTGAAACAACCTTATTCTTTGGCAAACTCGGCTGCCAATTCGTCGCCGCAAGCTCGGCAAACGAAACGGCCCGCGGTTCCACCGGTTTCGATCCATTTACCTGTTTCTGTTCGAAGATCGCGATCATTTGCTCGATCGGCGTGATGCCGCAGATTGGCTCTTTTGAAAAAGGGAAGCTGTATGAGATTGCACCGACCAGTTTGCCGTTGATATAAACGGGCGAACCGGACATTCCGGCAAATACGGCGGTTCGGTCCGCTCCGCCGCCGCTCAAACGTCCGACGATAAGGTCCTGTTTCGGCCCAACGCCGCCGGGCAGCACCCCGAGTATTTCGACATTAAATTCTTCAGGCTCGCTGCCGCGAAATACCGTTCGTGCCGTGCCACGCATTCCTTCCTTTACTTGGCCAAGCGGCAGAAATTGTTGCGAGCGAGTCGAATCTGCCGCTGATGCCTGTGTTTTTACGGAAATACTCTGCCCGTGGACAAGGGTTAAAGCGGAGAGTGCAAGGATCAAAATAGCGGCAAATTTGGCGTTAATCATTGTTAAAAACATCTTCCTTTATAGCGACGCTTATGTTACCATTTTAGGTGGCACATCTAAAGCCTTTTCTACAGGGCTGACATTAAGACTCGCACCAAAGCGTTCCCGTTGCACTTTCCTTTCTCCAATTGAGTTATGGCTAAATCGACACGTCTTATTAAGAGTTTCTACAGGCTCCTTTTTCCGGTGGTCATATTGATCATTCTGGCGGTTGCGGCCGGTTCGGTCTGGTTCGCTTACGAATCGTCACATCCGGGCAGCGCCGCATATCTGCTAACGCCTGATAAATACGGGCAGCTAAGTGCCCGCGGAGCCCAGGTAACCGAAGAAACCTGGACAAACCGCGACGGCACCCAGTCGCGCGGTTGGCTGTTGCGAGGAACCGACAATTCACCGGCGGTGGTTTTGCTTCATAAGTATGGAGCCGACCGCTCGCACGTGCTGAATCTTGGGGTCAAATTAAACGAAGCAACAAACTTTACCGTTCTTATGCCCGACCTGCGAGGCCACGGACAAAATCCGTCTGTGCCATACACGACCTTTGGCGGCTGTGAGTCCGCAGACGCCGCCTCGGCTATTGATTTTCTCCGAAAACAGAAGTCGGCGTCGCAAACAGAACTGGTCGGTAAAGATGTCGGAATTTACGGTTTGGAAATGGGTTCGCTTGCCGCTTTATCGGCGGCGTCTAATGATGAAGCGGTAAAGGCTGTCGTGCTCGATTCGGTACCGCATGATTCGGACAGCTTAGTGGCATCGGTTATAGATCAGCGGTTTCCGTTCGTCAGCTCGGTAACGTCAAAGCTGGGCCAATTGGGCGCATATCCTTATTTCTACGAGGGCTGCTATTCGCGCGTCCCGGTTTGCGACACGGCGAAGACGATGAACAACCGAAAGGCAATGCTTTTAGCCGGATTGGACGCCCCTGATTTTCAGGAATCGACATCGAAATTAAGTAAGTGTTTCCCAAGTTCGACACGTACGGAATCTTTCACGGCGCTCAGCCCGTCGGGCTTCAGCATGATAAATGCCTCGATGCAGCAGTCAGAGGTCTATGATCAGCGGGTGATAGATTTCTTCCGGCAATCGCTGGGCGAGCAAACGATGATCGCGTCTGAAACCGCACCGAATTAGAATCGTCAAATATCTATCTTTTTCTTGCTGTGGCCGTTTGTCTGGGCTGCTTTGTGGATGCCCGCGCTTTCCTCCATCGCACCGACGGCCGATTTCAGAATTCCCCGCAGCTTTCCGAATCTCTCGATCGTCGATTCCGTTTCGAGCAGCGCGTATTTAAGCTCATTATCCAAACTAAAGGCCGCCGTCACTACAAATGACAAACGCTCGGGGTCGGATTTCTGTATCTCCGGGAACCTGCCGCGACTTCCGCTCAGATCGAACGCCGCTTTGGCGATCCGCTCAAAAAGCGCGAAGATCTCGTCCGCCGTTTTCGTCAACACCACTTCATCCTCTTCAACATCCTCAAAAAACTCGACTTCGGCCATCAGATATGGCTTTCCGACATCGACATAATCGAGCAGCTTGTATCGGATAACCCCCGCGGTCAGGATGTTAGAGCGTTCGTCTTCCATCGTCTGGACCTCGCGGACCTCGGCAACGCAGCCGATGGAGCCGATCTCCGGCCGGTCGGAAAAACTGTCTTTCGGTTCGAAAAAAGAAATCCCGAATAGGTTGCGTTCATCCTCGATGTCCTTAAGCATTTCACGATATCGCGGCTCGAAAATGTGCAGCGGCAGCACCTCGTGCGGCAAGAGCACGAGCGGGAGCGGAAACAGAGCAAGCTGTTTAACGGATTCGACCTTATCGAAGGCTTCGGACATAAGCTTTAAAGTCTGGAGTCTGGAGTCTGG